>NZ_JANGBZ010000026.1:0-37986 GCF_024462915.1 Clostridium sp. DFI.5.61 | reverse complement strand
CCCCCCCCCCCCCCCCCCCCCCCCCCCCCCCCCCCCCCCCCCCCCCGCGCTCGTTCTCCTTCAGACCTTCGGCCGCTCACAGGACCTGTCGGAACAGGCCGTGCTGCGTGCAGTACCAATAGAGCATCCCGTGTCCCCGGCGGGGGATGCGCTGCTGGAGGTCCCACTCGGGCCAGCACTTCATCACGGTGGCCCGCTCGCCGGTGACCAGGGCCAAAAAGGACAGGCAGTGCCCTTTCTCCATGGGGTGGCCGGAGGTGATGAACCACTCGTCCTCCACCGGATGGATCTGGAGGCTGTGGGCCTCGTCCGGCTTCTGGACGGGCAGGGGCTCCAGCCGCCTCCCGCAGCAGGAGACGGCGGCCTCCCCGGTGGCGGTGATGAGATCGCCGCACTGGGGGCAGACAAAAAATCGAATGTGTTTCATGCTTCCTCCTGTGTTGTCGGGTTCCGGGAGACCGCCGGAGAGCAGTCCGGCCAGATCCACGCCCAGCTGGAGGGACAGGGCGGGCAGCAGGGAGAGGTCCGGGGACCCCAGTCCGCGCTCCCACTTGGAGACGGCCCGGTTGCTGACTCCCAGCAGCTCGGCCAGCCCCTGCTGGGTCAGCCCTTTTTCCAGCCGCAGGACCCGGATCAGCGCACCGGTCTTTTTTTGATCCATCGTGCTCCCTCCTTCTAACCGACATTATGCCAGAAGACGGAGAAAAAAGCAATCAACGGACCGTTGACCGGGGCAGGGAACGGGCGGCGGGGGACCTGTGCCCCTGATTTTAGAAATTGACAACAGCCCCGGGATGGGGTAGACTGAAAAGAAAGACAGGCGCCCTGGGCGCCGACGGAGGATGGAGCATCACACGATGAAGAGAAATACAAAGGTTTCCACGGCGGTGATACGCCGGCTGCCGCGATATTACCGGCATCTGCTGGAGCTTCAGGGGAAGGGCGTGATCCGGATCTCCTCCAGCGCCCTGGGGAAGTCCATGGGGCTGACCGCATCCCAGATCCGTCAGGACCTGTTCTGCTTCGGTGAGTTCGGCCAGCAGGGCTATGGATATAAGGTGGACCTGCTGCGGGAGGAGATCGGGGAGATCTTGGGGATCAGCCAGGGTCACACCGTAGTGGTACTGGGGGCAGGCAACCTGGGCCGGGCCCTGATGGAAAACTTCAAGTTCGCCAGCAACGGCTTCCAGCTCCTGGCCGCTTTCGACGTGGGCGAGAGCGTGGTGGGCACCACCATCGGCGGAGTGAACGTGTACCATGTGGACCAGCTGGAGGAGTATCTGTCGGCCCACAAGGTCAGCGTGGGCCTGCTCACCCTGCCCCAGAGGGCGGCCCAGGGGGTGGCCGACCGGCTGGTGGCCGGGGGAGTCCGGGGGATCTGGAACTTCACCAACCGGGAGATCAGCGTCTCCCAGCCGGATGTGGCGGTGGAAAACGTACATTTTTCTGACAGCCTGCTGACGCTGAGCTATCTCATCACCCAGCGGGAGGAGCGTGAGGAGGAGACATGAAACGAAAGCATATGGTGCGCGCGGCGGCGGCGGTGCTGGCCTGCGCGGCCTTGACCGGGGCGGCGCTGGCCCTGAGCACAGGGGACAGCCTGATCTCCCTGAGCTATCTCAATGACACCTATATCCCCACCGTGGTGGCCCAGGGGACCAAGGCGGCGGACGAAAAGCTGATCCAGGCCTATCAGGCGGCCAGCCAGAAGCTGGACGAGGTGAACCAGGGGTACGGGGTGCAGCAGGGGAGCGGCGGAAGTTACAGCGCCGACCTGCGCAGCCGGGACATGGTCCGGGGGGATCAGCTGAAGCTGCCCACCGGTTCGGTGGTACAGCTGGCGGCGGGCGCCGGCACCGTTGTCCACACCGGGGCGGTGATCGACGTGACTGCGGGCCAGACGGTGGCATCCGGAGCCGCCCTGGTGAGCGGACACCGCTATCTGGTGGGGGAGGACACCTCCGCCGTCTTCACCGCGGACTCCGGCCTGGCCAAGGTGGGGGTGCAGGGGAGCTTTGAAAAGACGGAGAGTGGAGAAAAGGCTGCTCCCTTTACAGATGTCTCCCGCTCTGACTGGTACAGCTCCGCAGTGGATTATGTCTACTTTGAGCAGCTGTTTTCCGGAACCGGGGACGGACTCTTTTCTCCCATGGCCTCCATGGACCGGGCCATGATCGTGACCGTGTTTTACAACATGGCCGGTGCGCCCCAGGGGGAGATGGACGCCTCCACCGCCGTTTTCTCCGATGTGCCGGCAGGCCAGTGGTACGCCCCCTATGTGAGCTGGGCGGCGGACCAGGGGGTGACGGCGGGGACGGGGGAGGATACCTTCTCCCCGGAGCAGGCAGTGACCCGCCGGGAGGCGGTGGCCCTGCTTTACAGCTTCGGGACCAACTACCTGGGTCTGGAGCTGACAGAGCGGGCCGACCTGACCCCCTATGAGGACGCGGCGGCGGTGGCCAGCTGGGGCGGCGAGGCGGTGGCCTGGGCGGTGGGCGCCGGCCTGCTGTCCAGCTCGGACGCGGACCTGATGCTCCTCAGCCCGGACGAGAGCGCCACCCGGGCCCAGGTGGCGGTCATGCTGCAAAACTTTGCTGAGAAGTACCTGTGACACACCTTTGTCGTGCCTCCGCATAAGATAGGATTGAGAGCGGCGTTGAGCCGGCCTCGCAATTCATAAATTAGGAGGTACTCATTATGGGGTGCTGCAATAACGGCTGGGGCGGCGGAGGCTGCCTGTGGATCATTCTGTTGATCATCATCCTGTGCTGCTGCGGCGGCTGGGGCGGAAACAACTGCGGCTGCGGCTGCAACAACAACGGCTGCAACAACGGCTGCGGCTGCTGAACACGAGGAACAGGGCCCGGGGTGCCTGCGCACCCCGGGCCCTTTCTGTCCGGCGGACCGGAACGGAAGGGGCTGTTTTCTATGGAAAAACACCCCTTTTTGAAAAAAAGATCCCCATCCAGGCAAAAACTGTCCTTGCGTTTTTTGGAAGATGGGTGTATGATAATGCACGTAATGCAGCGCGGAGCGGCCCGTCCAAAGGGAGGGGGCCGGAGCCGTGCGGACACCGACGGGGCCTTTTTCAAAGCGGAAAAGACCGGTCGGGTTTTGTTGTGCGTGGGCACAGTTCCGCGGCAAGTTCCATTTTATTTTATGCTTTTGGGGAGGGAGAGAAGGCGGCTGGACAAGCCCGGTAAAAAGGGAGTCCCCACCCGCCAGACGAAAAAGAGAACAAATGTGATCCCAAGAATGCAGTACAGGGAGGTTGAAATCTGAATGAGCAATTTTCTCAGACGTTCCGCGCAGGGCGCGGGAGTGCCCCACGAGAAGGGGACTTCCAACCTTGAGACGGTGGCGATGCCTCTGCCGTCCAAGATCGTCCTGTCCATGGGACAGCACATCGGCGCCCCCGCCGCCCCTGCCGTCGCCAAGGGCGACCAGGTGTATGTGGGCACCGTGGTGGGCAAGGCAGGGGGCTTCGTCTCCGCCGACATCCACTCCGGCGTTTCCGGTACGGTGACCGAGATCACCACCATTACCGCGCCCAACGGCGCGGCCCAGCAGGCCGTGGTCATCACCCCTGACGGCCAGCAGACGGTGGACCCCTCCATCGCCCCCCCGCAGGTGACGGATATGAAGTCCTTCGTAGACGCGGTCCGGGCCAGCGGTCTGGTGGGCCTGGGCGGCGCCGGCTTCCCCACGGCGGTGAAGCTGTCCCCCAAGAACCTGGACGAGATCGACATGCTGGTCATCAACGGCGCGGAGTGTGAGCCCTATATCACCTCCGACAACCGGTGCTTCATCGAGGACACCCATCACGTCCTCAACGGCATCAAGCAGGTGATGAAGTATCTGAACATCGCCAAGTGCGTCATCGGCATCGAGGGCAACAAGCCCGAGGCCATTGCCAAGATGAAGTCCGCCATCGACGACCCGGCCATCGAGGTCAAGACCCTGCCCTGCCGGTACCCCCAGGGTGCTGAGAAGGTGCTCATCGAGACCTGCACCGGCCGGGAGGTGCCCTTCCCCGGGCTGCCCTCCGACGTGGGCGTCATCGTGATGAACGTCACCTCGGTGGCCTTCGTCTCCAAGTATCTGGAGACCGGCATGCCCCTGACCACCAAGCGCCTCACCGTGGACGGCGACATCGTCAAGCAGCCCAAGAACGTGGAGGTCATCATCGGCACCCCCATCCAGGAGCTGCTGGACTTCTGCGGAGGCCTCACCGCCGAGCCGGGGAAGATCCTCTACGGCGGCCCCATGATGGGCACCTGCGTGGCGGACCTGTCCCAGCCCATCCTGAAGAACAACAACGCCATCCTGGCCTTCTCCCAGGAGCGGGCCAAGCTGCCCAAGGCCAGCAACTGCATCCAGTGCGGCCGCTGCGTCAACGCCTGCCCCCTGGGGCTGGCGGCCAAGGACATCGTGGTGGCCTTCAACAAGGGCAATGTGGAGCTGCTCAACCAGCTGCATGCCGACCTGTGCATGTCCTGCGGCACCTGCTCCTTTGTCTGCCCCGCCAAGCGGCCTCTGACCCCCTCCATTGCCCTGGCGAAGATCATGATGAAGAATGGAGGTAAGAAGTGATGGCCAATAAACTTATTGTCAGCGCCGCGCCCCATATCACCAGCGCGGACAGCACCAGCAAGATCATGGGCCGCGTGTGCATCGCCCTGCTGCCCACCCTGATCGCCTCTGTGCTGATCTTCGGCTTCCAGGCCCTGCTGCTCACCGCCGTCACCGTGGCGGCCTGTGTGGTCTTCGAGTACGCCTACTGCAAGCTGGTGGGCCGGGACGTGACCATCAGCGACCTTTCCGCCGTGGTCACCGGCCTGCTGCTGGCCTTCAACCTGCCCGCCGGTCTGCCGGTGTGGATGTCCCTGGTGGGCGCGTTCATCGCCATCGTGATCATCAAGCAGCTCTTCGGCGGCCTGGGCTATAACTTTGCCAACCCGGCCATCGTGGGCCGCATCGCCATGGCCCTGGGCTTCACCGGCGCCATGACCAGCTATACATATCCCGAGAACGGCATCGACGCCCTGGCCTCCGCCACCCCTCTGGCGGTGGAGGAGACCGCCCAGAACGCGGGCTCCTATGTCACCCTGCTGCTGGGCAACCACGGCGGCGTGCTGGGTGAGACCTGCGCCATCACCCTGCTGATCGGCGGTATCTACCTGATCTGGACCAAGGTCATCAGCCCCACCATCCCGGTGACCTATCTGGCCACCGTGGCGGTATTCAGCCTGCTGTGCGGCTATGACCCCATCTATCAGCTGCTCTCCGGCGGCCTGATCCTGGGCGCCTTCTTCATGGCCACCGACTATGTCACCTCTCCCACTACGGAGAAGGGCAAGCTGGTCTTCGGCATCGGCCTGGGCGTCATCACCTGCCTGATCCGCTTCTTCGGCACCATGAACGAGGGCGTGTCCTTCGCCATCCTGCTGATGAACCTGCTGGTCCCCTACATTGAAGTGCTGACCCGCCAGGATCTGCTGGGGATCTCCAAGCCTAAGAAGAACAAGGGAGGTGCCGCGAAATGAGCAATTGGAACAAGATCGGCAAGCCCATCGTGGTCCTGTGTCTGATCTGCGTCGTCATCACCGGCGCCTTGGCCGCCACCAACAGCGCCACCGCCCCCGTCATCAAGGCGGCGGAGGAGGCGGCTGCCCAGGCGGCCCGCACCGAGCTGCTGCCTGAAGCCACGGGCTTCACCCTGGTGGAGGGCGAGTTCGAGGGCGTCACCGAGATCTACACCGCCGACAACGGTGTGGGCACCATCATCACCAGCAGCGACAAGGGATACAGCTCCACTGTGGTGGTCATGGTGGCCTTCGACCCCGACGGCACCATCAAGCAGGTGAAGATCCAGAGCCAGGGCGAGACCGCCGGCGTGGGCACCAAGATCGAGAACGAGTCCTTCTGGAGCCAGTACACCGGCCTGCCCGCCGAGACCATCACCCTGGACCAGCAGGTGGACCGGATCACCGGCGCCAGCATCTCCAGCAGTGCTGTGAATGACGCCGTCAACTTCGCCATCGCCGCGTACAACGCGATCTCCTGAGAAAGGCAGGTGCGATAGAAAATGAGTAAAAGATTGAGTGTACTGACCAACGGCCTTCTGAAAGAGAATCCCGTTCTGCGTCTGGTGCTGGGCACCTGCCCCACCCTGGCTGTCTCCACCATGGCCTCCAACGGCATCGGCATGGGTCTGGCGGCCACCTTCGTGCTGCTGTGCTCCAACGTGGTCATCTCCGCCCTGCGGAAGGTCATCCCCGACCAGGTCCGCATCCCCTGCTACATCACCGTCATTGCCGGCTTCGTGTCGGTGGTCCAGATGCTGGTGAAGGCCTATGTCCCCAGCCTGGACAGCGCCCTGGGCGTGTACCTGCCCCTGATCGTGGTCAACTGCATCATCCTGGGCCGCGCTGAGATGTTCGCCTCCAAGAACGGCATCCTGGATTCCGCTCTGGACGGCATCGGCATGGGCATCGGCTTCACCATCACCCTGACCATCATGGGCACCATCCGCGAGATCCTGGGCTCCGGCACCTGGATGGCCGGCCTGGACGGCCTGCTGCCCTTCCTGCCTGAGGGCTTCAAGATCCAGGTCATCCCCACCTCCGTGGACCCCTTCACCCTGATGACCAGCGCCCCCGGCGGCTTCTTTGTCTTCGGCGTCATGATGGCGGCGGCCACTTGGCTGACCACCCGGCCCAAGAAGGAGAAGAAGCCCGCTGAGACCGTGGAAGGAGGGAATGCGTAATGGAGCTCGCACTGAAGCTGGCCAGCATTTTCTTCACCATGATCCTGGTGGACAACTACGTTCTGGCCAAGTTCCTGGGCATCTGCCCCTTCCTGGGCGTGTCCAAAAAGCTGGACAGCGCCGTTGGCATGTCCCTGGCCGTCACCTTCGTCATGGTCATGGCCACCGCCGCCACCTGGCCCATCTATACCTACATCCTCTCACCTGAGTGGGCCGAGGGGACGAGCCGCGACCTGGGCTATCTCCAGACCATCGTGTTCATCCTGATCATCGCCATCCTGGTGCAGCTGCTGGAGAACGTGCTGAAGAAGTTCATCCCCGCGCTGTACAAGGCGCTGGGTGTGTATCTGCCCCTGATCACCACCAACTGCACCATCCTGGGCGTGACCATCCTGAACATCGACAACGGCTATGATTTCGCGGAGAGCATCGTCTGCGCCGCCGGCGCCGGCATCGGCTTCCTGGTGGCCATGGTCCTGTTCTCCGGCGTGCGCCGCCGGGTGGAGGAGGCCGTCACCCCCAAGTGCTTCGAGGGCCTGCCCATCACCCTGGTGGCTGCGGCTGTGACCTCCCTGTCCTTCATGGGCTTCGGCGGCATCGTGGAATCCATTTTCGGGGCCTGAGCTTAGGAGGGGAGGAAAGAGTATGAATCCGATTTTACTGGCAGTCCTGATCGTCACCGTCATCGGCCTGATCGGCGCTGTCATTCTGGTGGCTGCCTCTATCTTTATGTATGTCCCGGTGGATGAGCGTGTGGAACAGATCACCGGGTGCCTGCCCGGCGCCAACTGCGGCGCCTGTGGCTGCGCCGGCTGCGCCGACTACGCCAAGACCATCGTGGAGGACGGCAACGCCGTCAACAAGTGCGTCCCCGGCGGTGCCAAGGTGGCCGGCGAGATCGCCGCCATCATGGGCGTGGAGGCTGGCGCCTCCGTCCCCATGAAGGCCGTGGTGGCCTGCTCCGGTACCTGCGGGAAGACCGGCAAGCGCTTTGAGTTTGAGGGCCTGCACAGCTGCCAGGCGGTCAAGGGCCTGTACGGCGGCGACGGCGACTGTAAGTTCGGCTGCCTGGGCTACGGCGACTGCGTCAGCGTCTGTGCCTTCGACGCCATCCATGTGGTGGACGGCGTGGCCCTGGTGGACCGGGAGAAATGCACCGGCTGCGGTGCCTGTGCCAAGGCCTGCCCCAACGCCATCATCAGCATCATCCCGGAGCACAAGCGCAAGCCTGTGGTGCTGTGCCAGAACAAGGACAAGGGCGCTCAGACCCGGAAGGCCTGTTCCGCCGGCTGCATCGGCTGCATGAAGTGCGCCAAGGCCTGCCCCAAGCAGGCCATCACCGTGGAAAACAACCTGGCCTATATCGACCAGGAGAAGTGCGTGGGCTGCGGCCTGTGCGCCAAGGAGTGCCCGGTGGGCGTGATCCACGTCCCCGCAGCCTACGCGCAGCAGGTCATGTCTCCCGCCCAGGAGGAGGCCCCCGCGGCCAACGCCTGATCGTCTGCGAGGAAAAAAGAGAGACGGGACTCCCGTCTCTCTTTTTCTGCTCAAAAGGCGGGGATCTCCCCCGTGTGGTGCGGGAATGCCGCTGCTGGGGATGGTGACTCACCATAACAGTGCGGACCTGTTCTGACGATCAGCCTCACAAAAGCGCTGCCTGCGCATTGACAGGGGCCGCCGTATCCGGTACAATAGGACCGACAAAGCGCCAGAAGGTGCCCGGGGCCCGGAGAGGGCCGGCCGGGAGAATAGGGAAGCGGGTGAGAGGCCCGCGCGGGACCGCCGCCGTATGGGTGAGCGCCGGTTCATCAGCCACTGTGGGGAGGGGCCCCATGGGAAGGCGGACCGGAGGCTGGGAACCCGAGCCGGAAGACCTGCCTGCTGGAGGATACTGCCGAGAGAGGGCAGACACTCCCGGGTGGTCGGACCAATCATCTGGGGAGAATTTGGCGCGGCCGGAAAGGCTGGGACCGTGCTTTGTTGTCTCACACCTCTTTTCAGAATGTCTGGAGAGAGGTGTTTTTCGTGCCGCGGAAAAAAGGAAGGAAAAACAGATGAAAACCCCAAAGAAGTCCCTTGCAGCCCTGCTGGCCATGACCCTGACCGTGGGCCTGACTGCGTGCTCCGGCGAAACGGACAGCCAGAGCGCCCAGTCCGCCTCCAGCCAGCCGGCCCAGTCCGCCTCCAGCAGCCACACCCAGGAGGAGAGCGGCTTCCCCTTCACCCTGACCACCAAGGACGGCCAGGAGGTGACCTTCACCCACGTCCCCGAGACTATCATCTCCTGCAACCCCAACGCCGGCGATGAGCTGATGGCCCTGGGCCTAGGGGACAAGATCATTGCCACCGCCTACAACAACACCCAGGTCAATCCCCAGTGGCGGGAGGAGTATGAGGCCATTCCCACCGTGGCGGAGAGCTACATCTCCCTGGAGACCATCCTCTCCCTGGAGCCCGACTTCGTCTACGGCCGCTCCAGCTCTTTCAGCGAGAAGAACAACACCACCCACGACACCCTCAGCGGCTACGGCATCATGTCCCTGTCCTCCATCGAAGGCTATACCGTGGGGGCCGACGTGGACGTGGTCTACCAGGACTTCTATGATCTGGGCCGCATCTTCCAGGTGGAGGACCGGGCGGAGGAGATCGTCAGCGCCATGAAGGAGCAGATCGCCGCCGTGGAGGAGGCGGTCGCCGGGGCCGAGCCGGTGAAGGTCTTTGTCTACGACATGGCCCAGGAGGGGGGCGCCTACACCTGCGGGGATAACTTCACCGCCAAGCTGATCTCCCACGCCGGGGGCGTCAATATTTTTGAGGACATGGACACCACCTGGGCCACCGTCAGCTGGGAAGAGGTGGTGGAACGGGCCCCGGAGGTCATCGTCATCAACGACTACGGCAGCACCTCCCTGGAGGAGAAGATCGAGGAGCTGAAGGAAAATCCTGCTCTGGCGGACGTGCCTGCCATTCGGGACGGCCGCATCACCTCGGTGACCCTGTGCGAGTCCTTCGCCTCCTCCATGACGGGGGACACCATCGAAAAATTTGCCCGGTCCTTCCACCCGGACTGCTTCCAGTGAGCGCGGCGGGATGAAAAGGCTGTGCCGTGCGGTCCGGGCGCATACCGGGCTGGCCTGTCTGGCCCTGCTGGCGGTCCTGATGCTCTCCGTGGTGCTGGGCATCAGCCTGGGGCCGGTGACCATTCCCTTCCCGGAGGTGTGGCGGGTGATGCTCCACCGTCTGCTTACCCCCCTGGGCCTGGGGGACTGGATCAGCCTGGAGGGTATCCGGGACAGCATACAGAATATCGTCTGGCACCTCCGCGCCCCCCGGGTGCTGCTGGGGATGCTGGTGGGGGCTGCCCTCACCCTGTCCGGGGTGGGGATGCAGGCTTTCACCCGCAATCCCCTGGCGGAACCCTACGTGCTGGGCATCTCCTCCGGGGCCTCCCTGGGGGCCGTGCTGGCCATGCTGGTGGGGGTGTGGCTGCCCATGGGGCGGCTCTCCGTCCCCGCCGGCGCCTTTGTGGGGGCGCTGGTGTCCATCCTGCTGGTGTACGGCCTGTCCCGCTCCGGCGGCGCCGTCACCCCCGTCCGGCTGATCCTGGTGGGGGTGGCGGTCTCCGCCATGTTTCAGGCCTTTACCAATTATCTCGTCTATACTGCCCCGGATGACGCCGCGGTGCGGGAGGCCACCTTCTGGATGCTGGGCGGGCTGGGCAGCGCCAAATGGGAGGACCTGCCCCTGCTGGCACTGATCCTTCCGCCCCTGTTCCTGGTGCTGATGGCCCTGGCCCGTCCCCTGAACGCCATGCTCATGGGGGACAGCTCCGCCGTCACCCTGGGGGTGGATCTGGACCGGGTGCGGGGAGTGCTCATCCTGTCCTCCGCCCTGCTCACCGCCTCCGCTGTGGCGGTGAGCGGCTGCATCGGCTTCGTGGGGCTGGTCATCCCCCATCTGGTCCGGTCTGTGGTGGGGGCGGACCACCGCCGCCTGATCCCCCTGTCCGCCCTGTGCGGGGCCGTCTTTATGATCTGGATGGACGTGGGGGCCCGGCTGGCCGTCCGGCCGGAGGAGATCCCGGTGGGCATCATCACCGCCTTCATCGGGGCCCCCTTGTTTTTATGGATGATCCGGGTGCGGCGCTATGAATTTTGAAGAAAAGGAGGGGAGCGCCATGCTCTCTGCGGAGGGGATCTCCTATGGGACCCGGGACAGGGAGATCTTGTACGAGATCAGCCTGCGGGCGGAGGCGGGGGAGTTCGTTGGCATCATCGGGCCCAATGGGAGCGGAAAGTCCACTCTGCTGAAGAACCTCTACAAAGTGCTCCGCCCCAGAGCGGGGCGGGCATTCCTCATGGGGGAGGACCTGCTGGCCATGAGCGGCCGGGAGATGGCCCAGCGGCTGGCCGTGGTGGTCCAGGAGCACGAGAGCGGCTTCGACTTTACGGTGGAGGAGGTGGTCCGCATGGGGCGGCACGCCCGGAAGGGACTGCTGGAGGCCGACAATGGGCAGGACCGGTCGCTGGTGGACCGGGTGCTCCGCCTCACCCAGCTGGAGGAGGTGCGGGAGCAGAGCTACACCACCCTGTCCGGCGGGGAGAAGCAGCGGGTGCTCATCGCCCGGGCCCTGGTCCAGGACACCCCCTGCCTGATTCTGGACGAGCCCACCAACCATCTGGACATCAAATATCAGCTCCAGCTGATGGAGCTGGTGCGGGTCCTGGGCCGGACGGTGGTGGCGGCCATCCACGACCTGAATCTGGCGGCCCTGTACTGCCAGCGGCTCTATGTGATGAAGGCTGGCCGCGTGGCCGCCTCGGGCACACCGGAGGAGGTGCTGACCCCGGAGCTCCTCCGGGAGATCTATGAGGTGGAGGCGGAGGTGGCGCGGGACAGCCGGGGCTGCCTGCGCATCTTTTTTCAGCCCATCCGAAACGAAGGGGAGGAATCGATATGAGAGAAGCCATTCTGGCCGTCAGCTTCGGCAGCACGGTGGACCAGGCCCGGAGCCGGGACCTGGAGGGGGTGGAGCAGGCGCTGTCCGCCGCCGCCCCGGAGCTGCCCCTCTTCCGGGCCTACACCAGCGGTCTGGTCCGGGCGCGGCTGGGGGACCGGGGGATCGCGGTCCCGGATGTGGCCGGTGCCCTGGAGCAGATGGCGGCGGAGGGGATAGAGTGCCCCCTGATCGTGCCCACCCATTTGCTCCCGGGCGCGGAATATGATAAAATAAGGGAGACCGCCGCCCGGTGGGAGGGCCGCTTTCCCGCGCTGAGGCTCTCCCGCCCCCTGCTGGGGACGCCGGAGGACCTGCGGGAGCTGGGCGGGGCGCTGATGGACCTGATCCCCCCGGCAGAGGGGGCCCAGACCCTGTTCATGGGCCACGGGACCCACAGATCCGCCGACCTGGTCTACCCGGCCCTCCAGGGCATCTTCCATCTGGCCGGGCGGGACGACCTGGTGGTGGCCACGGTGGAGGGCCGGCCCAGGGTGGAGGAGGTGCTGCCGCTGGTCACCGCCCCCGCCGTGGAGCTGGTGCCGCTGATGCTGGTGGCCGGGGATCACGCCCTCCACGACATGGCGGGGGAGGGGCCGGACAGCTGGAAAAGGCTCCTCCAGAGCCGGGGGCATGCCGTGTCCTGCCGGCTCACCGGACTGGGGGCCCTGCCCCAGGTACAGGCCCTCTATGTCCGCCGCCTGGAGGAGCTGCGGGCCGGGTCCTGAGAGAAGAGACATGCCGCGGGAAAGGAGCTGCCGATGCCGGAGCACTACATCACTGCGGGCGGGAAGCGCCTGCGCTGCGGACGCACCACCGGGACCTGCGCCGCCATGGCGGCGGCGGGGGCGGTGCGGCTGCTCCTCACAGGGCGGGCCCCGGACCTAATCTCCCTGAACACCCCCAGAGACTGGATGGTGGAGGCCCCCCTGCTGGACTGCGTCACAGACGGAGAGACCGCCGCCTGCTCCGTAGAGAAGGACGGGGGAGATGACGTGGACGCCACCCACGGGCTGCCCATCCGGGCCACGGTCCGCCGCAGGGCGGAGGGGGGGACGGCCATCCTGGGGGGACCCGGGGTGGGCCGGGTCACCCGGCCGGGGCTGGACCAGCCGGTGGGGGAGGCGGCCATCAACTCGGTGCCCCGGAGGATGATCGCCCGGGCGGCGGAGGAAGAGGCGGCGGCCCTGGGCTACGCCGGGGGACTGGAGATCACCATCTCCGTCCCTGGGGGGGAGGAGGCCGCCCGCCGGACCTTCAATCCTCAGCTGGGGGTGGAGGGGGGCATCTCCATCCTGGGCACCTCCGGCATCGTGGAGCCCATGAGCGCCCAGGCCTTGGTGGAGACCATCGCCCTGGAGCTGCGCCAGGCGGCGGCGGGGGGGGCGGACCGGGTGGTGCTGACCCCAGGCAACTATGGGGCCGATTTTTTGGCGGAGAGCGGCCTGATCCCTTCTGATATCAGGATAGTAAAGTGTTCTAACTTTATCGGTGAGGCCCTGGACCGCGCCGCGGAGGCGGGGATCAGGCAGCTGATCCTGGTGGGGCATCTGGGCAAGCTGGTGAAGGTGGCGGGGGGCGTGATGAACACCCACTCCCGCTGGGCGGACTGCCGCATGGAGATCCTGTGCGCCCACGCGGCCCTGTGCGGGGCCGGCCAGGAGACTGCCCGGGCCCTGATGGGCAGCGCCACCACCGACGCCGGACTGGACATCCTGGCGGAGGCCGGCCTGCTGGACCGGACCATGGACAGCCTGCTGTCCGCCCTCCAGGCACACCTGGAGCGGCGGGCGGGGACGTCCTGCCGCTGCGGCGGCGTACTGTTCACCAATACCCGGGGCCTGCTGGGGATGACCGGGACTGCAAAGGAGATCTTGAACATATGGAGAGCGAAAGAGGAACATTTTACGCCGTAGGGGTGGGACCCGGGGACCCAGAACTGATGACCCGGAAGGCGGTGCGGGTGCTGGAGGACTGTCCCGTCCTGGCTGTCCCCCGCACGCCGGCGGGGGACTCCCTGGCCTTGGAGATCGCCCAGGCGGGTGCGGATCTGACTGACAAGGAGATACACTTTATAGACTTTGCCATGTCCCGGGATGAGGAGAAACGCCGCCAGGCCCACCGGCGAGCGGCGGAGGCGGTGCGCGCCCTGCTGGACCGCGGGACAGACGTGGCCATGCCGGTGCTGGGGGACGTGTCTCTCTTCGCCAGCAGCGCCTATGTGGCCCAGCTGCTGGAGGAGGAGGGCTGCCGCTGTGTCCGGGTCCCGGGGGTCCCCAGCTTCTGCGCCGCCGCGGCCCGGCTGGGCCGGAGCCTGACGGAGATGGACCTGCCGGTCCACATCGTCCCGGCGGGGGGCTTCCCCCTGGAGGAGGCCCTGGACCTGCCGGGGACAAAGGTGCTGATGAAGTCCGGCCGGGCCCTGCCCCAGGTGCTGGAGGCGCTGGAGAGCCGGGGCCTGCTGGAGAGCTCGGCCATGGTGCAGAACTGCGGCCTGCCGGGGGAGCAGGCGGCAGAGAGCCTGAAGGACGCTCCCCAGTCCGGCAGCTACTTCACCACCCTTCTGGTGCCGTGACATGGGCGTGTCCGGTCTGCTCCTGCTGTTCCCCTTCCTGCTGCTCCGATTTGGGCTCCTGGGCCGGCTGGGAAGGGACGGACTGGGCCGCGCCGCCCACATACCCCCCATGGGGGGCAGGGAACGGCTGGCCTATTGGGTCTATCAGCTCTCCTCCGCCGGGGTGCTGGTGTGTCTCTGCGCACAGCGGGCGGAGGTGGAGGGCGCCTGGCCCTTTTGGGCGGGACTTGTCCTGTACCTTTTGGGGCTGGCCCTGTGCGCGGGGGCGGTGGTGAGTTTCGGAAGGCCCTCCCCGGGCCCTTTCCGGGAGGACGGCCTCTACCGGTTCTCCCGCAACCCCATGTATGTGTCCTATTTCGTGTATTTTGCGGGGTGCGTCCTGCTGACCCGCTCCCGGCTCCTGGCCGCCCTGGTCCTGCTGTTCCAGCTCTCGGAGCACTGGATCATCCTGGCGGAGGAGCGGTGGTGCAGGGAGCAGTTCGGCGCACCCTACGAGGCGTATCGGAAGCGGGTCAGGCGGTATCTCTGATCCGTGTGGGAAGGAGGCTTTTTCCATGGTCCATTTTGTAGGGGCCGGGCCGGGTGCGCCCGACCTGATCACCCTGCGGGGAGCGGAGCTGCTTCGGGGGGCGGACTGCGTCATCTATGCGGGCAGCCTGGTCAACCCGGCCCTTCTGGGGCTGTGCAGGGACAGCGCGCGGATCTATGACAGTGCCCGCATGACGCTGGAGCAGGTGCTGGAGGCGGTGGAGCGCGCAGAGGCGGCGGGGCAGGAGACGGTACGCCTCCACACCGGCGACCCCTGTCTGTACGGTGCGGTGCGGGAGCAGATGGACGCCCTGGACCGGCGGGGCATCCCCTGGGACGTGACCCCGGGGGTGTCCTCCTTCTGCGGGGCAGCGGCGGCCCTGGGGGCGGAGTACACCCTGCCCGGGGTGAGCCAGACCGTTATCATCACCCGCATGGCGGGCCGGACCCCCGTGCCGCAGGGGGAGGAGATCGCCTCCCTGGCCCGGCACGGGGCCACCATGGTCATCTTCCTCTCCGCCGGGATGCTGGAGGCACTGTCTGCCCGGCTGATGGAGGGGGGATACCGGTCAGATGCTCCAGCTGCCCTGGTGTATAAGGCGACTTGGCCGGAGGAGAAGGTAGTGCGCTGCACAGTGGGAGAACTGGCCCAGGCCGGGCGGGACCACCAGATCTCCAGGACCGCGCTGGTGGTGGTGGGGGACATCCTGGCCGGACCCTATGACCGCAGCCAGCTCTACCACCCCGGGTTTTCCACCGGCTATCGGGAGGCGTCCCAATGACTGTGGAGCTTATTTCCTTTACAGAGAATGGTGGGAGGCTGGCCGCCGCGCTGGCGGCCGGCCTGGAGCGGAGCGGGCACCGCGCCGCCTGTACCCGGAAGGGCGAGCGGGCGGAGGAGTGGACCGCCGCCGCCTTCCGCCGCGCGGAGGCCCTGATCTTTGTGGGGGCAGCCGGGATCGCGGTCCGGTCGGTGGCCCCCCATCTGGTGAGTAAGGCCCGGGACCCCGCCGTGGTGGTGGTGGACGAGCTGGGGCGGTTCGCTGTCCCCATCCTCTCCGGCCATCTGGGGGGCGCCAACGACCTGGCCCGGGAGATCGCCGGGCTGCTGGGCGGGCAGGCGGTCCTCACTACCGCTACCGATGCGCGGGGGATCTTTGCCTTTGACCAGTGGGCCCGCCGCCTGGGCTGCGCCATCCCCGACCCGGAGAAGATCCGCCCCGTGGCCTCCCGGATGCTGGCGGGGGGGACAGCGGCCTTCTGGTCCCAGTGGCCGGTGGCAGGGGAGTGCCCCTCGGGAGTGGTCCCGGCGGGGCAGGAGGCGGCCCAGGTCCAGCTCACCATCCGGGACACGCCGGAGCCCGCCCTGAAGCTGGTGCCCAGGATCGTCTGGGCCGGGATAGGGTGCCGGCGGGGCGTCCCGGCGGAACGGCTGGAGGCGGCCCTCCGCTCCGGGCTGGAGGCGGCGGGGCTCCATCCAGCCGCGCTGGCGGGGGTGTGCACCATCGACCGCAAGGGGGAGGAGCCCGGCCTGCTGGAGCTGTGCCGCCGGCGCCGGCTGCCCCTGCGCACCTATTCCCCGGAGGAGCTGAGCCGGGCGGAGGGGGAGTTTACCCCCTCCCCCTTCGTCCGTCAGGTCACCGGGACGGACAACGTATGCGAGCGGGCGGCGGTGCTGGCCAGCGGCGGCCCGCTGCTGCTGAAAAAGACAGCGGGGGAGGGGGTGACGGCGGCGCTGGCTGCCGCCCCCTTTGCCCCGGGATGGGAGGAAGCGCCATGAATGTGCTGTATGTGGTGGGCCTGGGTCCGGGCGGCTCCAGGTGGATGACCTGGGAGGCCAGGGCTGCCCTGGAGCAGGCCGAGGTGCTGTGCGGCTACACAGTCTATCTGGATCTGATCCGGGGGGAGTTCCCGGATAAGGAGTACTTCTCCACCCCCATGACCCAAGAAATTGAGCGCTGTCGGGCGGCGCTGGAGCGGGCCCGGTCCGGCCGGACCACCGCCCTGGTGTGCAGCGGAGACGCGGGGGTGTACGGCATGGCGGGGCCGGTGCTGGAGCTGGCCCCCCAGTTCCCGGAGGTGGAGATCCAGGTGGTGCCCGGTGTGACGGCTGCCCTGGCGGGGGCGGCGGTGCTGGGGGCCCCTTTGATGCACGACTTCGCGGTGCTCTCTCTGTCCGACCTGCTCACCCCCTGGGAGGTCATCCGCCGCCGCCTGGAGCTGGCGGCTCAGGGGGACTTTGTCCTCTGCCTCTACAACCCCTCCAGCCGGCGGCGGCGGGACCATTTGCGCATGGCCTGTGACATCGTGCTGGTCCACCGGGGGCCGGAGACGGTGTGCGGCTGGGTCCGGAACGCGGGACGTGCCCAGGAGGAGCACCAGGTGCTCACCCTGGGGGAGCTGCGGGAGGCCCAGGTGGATATGTTCACCACCGTATTCATCGGCTCCGCTGCCACCCGCCGGATCGGAGACCGGATGGTGACCCCCCGGGGGTATGAGCTGTGAGGGTGCTGATCTTCGGCGGCACCACTGAGGGGCGCCGGCTGGCCCGGGCCCTGTCGGCCATGGGCCACCAGGTCTGGGTCAGCGTGGCCACCCCCCTGGGGGCGGAGGAGCTGGCCGGCCTGGAGGATGTGTCCGTCCTGGTGGGTCGCAGATCCGGGGGGGAGATGGATGCTCTGCTCTCCCGGGGCTTCCACCGCTGTGTGGACGCCACCCACCCCTATGCTGTCCAGGCCACCCGGGAGATCGGGGCGGCCTGTGCCCGGGCCGGCGTCCCCCTGCGCCGCCTGCTCCGGCCCGAAGGCGGGGAGGAGGGGCTGCGGGTGGACAGCCCGGAGGAGGCCGCCCGGCTGCTGGCGGGGCGGGAGGGGAACATCCTGCTGGCCACTGGGGCCAAGGAGCTCCCGGCCTTTGCCGCCCTGGAGCCCGCCCGCCTCTTTCCCAGGGTGCTGCCCTCGGAGGAGAGCGTGGCCGCCTGCCGCCGGGCGGGCATCCCCTCCCGGAACATCATCGCCCTCTACGGCCCTTTCACCCAGCGCCTGAATGAGGCGCTGATGGAGCAGTATCACATCCGCTTCCTGGTGACCAAGGACGGGGGAGAGGCGGGCGGCTTCCGGGAGAAGGCCGCCGCCGCCCTGGCTGCGGGGGTGGAGCTGCTGGTCATCCGCCGCCCCCGGGACCGGGGCGAGGGCCTGGAGGACATTCTGGCCTGGTTCCAGGCCGATAAGGAGGAAGCAGAATGGAAGTGACGCTGATCGGGATGGGACTGGGCGACCCCACCACCCTCACCGCCCAGGCGGTCAGGGCTCTGGAGGGGGCGGACGGCCTGATCGGGGCCCGCCGTCTGGTGGAGGGGCTGAATCTGGGACGTGAGGTGCCCCGGTATCCCGCCACCAAGGGGACGGAGATCCTGGAGATCCTGCGCCGGAGCGGCCTGGAGCGCCCCTGCGTGCTGTACAGCGGGGATACCGGGTTCTACTCCGGGGCCCGCTCCCTGACCGCCCTGCTGGAGAAGGAAGGCATCCCCTTCCGGGTGCTGCCCGGCCTGTCCAGCGTCCAGTATCTGGCCGCCAGGCTGGGGCGGCCCTGGCAGGACTGGAAGCTGGTCTCCGCCCACGGGACCCGGTGCGACCCGGTGGCCGCCGTGCTGGAGGGGCGGGAGGCGTTTTTCCTCACCGGCGGCGAGCTGGGGCCGGGGGAGCTGTGCCAGGCCCTGCGGGATGCCGGGCTGGGCCACCTCCGGGCAGTGGTGGGTGAGGAGCTGTCCTACCCGGCGGAGCGGATCACCCGGGGGACGGCGGCGGAGTTTGCCCAGGGGACCTTCGCCCCCCTCAGCGTCCTGCTGGTGGAGGGGGCGGAGCGCCCCAGGGCGGCGGTCTCCTCCGGAATCCCGGACGAGGACTTCCTGCGGGATGAGGTCCCCATGACCAAGCGGGAGGTCCGGGCCGCGGCCCTCTCCCTGCTGGAGGTGGAGGAGGACGACGTGCTCTGGGACGTGGGGGCGGGCACGGGCTCGGTCTCGGTGGAGCTGGCCCTCCTGGCCCGGCGGGGGCGGGTGTACGCCGTGGAGCGGAAGGGGGAGGCCCTCTCCCTGATCTGCGCCAACCGGACGCGCTTCGGCGCCTGGAACCTGGTGCCGGTCCGGGGGACCGCGCCCGCCGCGCTGGAGGACCTGCCCGCCCCGGACGGCGTCTTTGTGGGGGGCAGCGGCGGGGAGCTGGACGCCATCCTGGCCGCGGCCCTGGGAAAAAATCCCCGGGTCCGCCTGTGCGTCAGCGCCATCGCCCTGGAGACCCTGTCCGCTGCTGCGGCGGCCTTTGCCGCCCGGGGGCTGGAGGCCCAGGTGACCCAGATCTGGGCGGCCCGGTCCAAGGGGGCCGGTGGGCTGAACCTGATGATGGGGCAGAATCCGGTGTGGCTCATCTCAGGCCGCCGGAGGGAGGAGGAGGCATGAGAGAGCTGGAACACAGCCGCCCCGCTGACATTGAGGCGGAGAGCTTCCGCATCATCGGGGCGGAGCTGGCGGAGCGGGGGATCGTCCTGCCTGCGGATCAGGCGCCGCTGGTGAAGCGGGCCATCCACACCACGGCGGACTTTGACTACGCCCGTAATCTGGTGTTCACCCCCGGGGCGGTGGAGGCCGGGGTCCGGGCCCTCCGGGCCGGCACCCCCATCCTGACGGACACCAACATGGCCCGGTCCGGCATCAACCGGGGGGCGCTGGAGCGGCTGGGCATCAGCGTCCATTGCTTCATGGCGGACCCGGAGGTGGCCCGCCGGGCGGCAGAGGCCGGGACCACCCGGGCGGCGGCGGCGGTGGACCAGGGGGCGGCCCTCTGGCCCGAGGGGATCTATGCCGTGGGCAACGCCCCCACCGCGCTGATCCGCATGGCCCAGCTGATCCGTGCCGGAGCGATGTCCCCGGCCCTGATCCTGGCGGTGCCGGTGGGATTCGTCAATGTGGTGGAGAGCAAGGAGGAGATCCTGGCCCTGGCCCGGGAGCGGGGGATACCCGCCATCGCGGCTCTGGGCCGGAAGGGGGGGAGCACGGTGGCCGCCGCCCTGTGCAACGCCCTGCTGTATCAGTCGGGAGGACGGGAGAAATTATGAGACGAGGAAAGGACCGGCTCATCGGGGCCGCCCTCTGCCTGCTCCTGCTCTTTGGGGCGGGGTGTTCCCCGGCCCCGGGAGCGGACCAGGAGACGTTGGACCGGGAGCTGGACGTGCAGCTGGGCCTGCTGGCGGAGGTCATCACCCAGGAGGAGCGGAGCGCGGCCATGGACCTGTGGATGCGGCTCCGACCGGTGCGCCAGGCCCGGCTGGACCGGGGCGAGTATCGGCGGGGGGACCGGGAGCAGGAGCTGCTGGAGGAACTGAACGGGCTCTATGAGGCATACACCATCCGGTATCTGGGGGGAGACGACCTGGGCTGGGGCTACACGGACCCGGAGGAACACGTCCTGGCCCGCTACCGGATCGGCGGGGCGGGGGAGCTCACCCTCATGCCCAACTCCCTGGACCTGACCCACGGGCCCTGGACCAGGGAGGACCTGGAGGAGATGTGGGAGTCGATGCAGGCCGTCCTCCCAAAGGACGCCTTTCGGGACTTTCGGAGCTATGTGCCCTTTACGGACGGCGAGGGGGAGACGGTGGCCTATGTGCTGCCCGCCGACCCCGGGGGGAGCCAGTGGGAGATCTGCCTGGACCCGGCGGACATGGGGGACCGGGACTATTTTCTGGAGACCGTGCTCCACGAGTACTGCCACTACCTCACCCTGAACCACCGTCAGGCGGACTATCGGGGGGAGCCCACAGTGGAGACCTACTGCGAGGACGGAATGGTCAGCCGGGAGGGGTCCTATCTGGACGACTTCTGCCAGCGGTTCTGGACCGGCTACCTGGATGACCGGCTGGCGGATCTGGACAGCTATAACTTCTTCCTGCGGCATGAGGAGGATTTCGTCAGCAGCTACGCCTCCACCGACCCGTCGGAGGACATCAGCGAGAGCTTCGCCTTCTTCGTGCTGTGGGACGTGCCGGAGTCGGAGGCGGTGTGGGCGGAGAAGCTGCGGTTTTTCCTGGACTACCCGGAGCTGACGGAGTTCCGCCGCCAGGTGCGGGAGAACCTGGGGCTGGAGCAGCCGGAGCAGGCGGCATAAATGCAGGATGCCCGGAGGCACACGTGCCTCCGGGCATATTTTATGGGGCGGCGGGAGAGATCAGGCGGGGCTGCGGCGGAACACGTGGAGGTCAAAGCCCACCTGGGTGGTGAGCCGCTTCAGAGCGGACAGGGCCTCCACCCCCTCCCGGGGAGTCTTCCAGCAGTAGGGGGTCATCTGGAACAGGGCCCGGATGTCCTCCGGGCAGTCCAGAGTGATCTCATACCGCACCGGGACGATGCGCTGATAGGAAAAGCCTGTATAGGGAGTTTCCTTGACGGGGTTTTCGTAGGGCTGGGAATAGAGGACCTGCTTCATCTCCCAGAGGTGCCGGGCGGAGGGGACCACATAGAGGAAGGTGCCGCCCGGCCGCAGGACCCTGGCGAACTCCTCCGCGGACAGGGGGGAGAACACATTGGTCAGCAGGTCCGCCGAGGCGTCCGCCAGGGGCAGGCGGTAGGCGGAGGCCACTGCGAATTCCCCCTCCGGAAGCCGCTTGGCGGCCCGGCGCAGGGCGTATTTGGAGATATCGATCCCCGCTGCCCGGGGCCGGTGTCCGGCCCGCTCCAGCGCCCGGAACATCCCCGCTGTGTAGTAGCCCTCCCCACAGCCGCTGTCCAGCAGGACGGGGCCCTCCAGGTGGGCGGAAGCCTCCAGGACCAGCTCCTCCAGGGCCTGGCGCAGCGGGGCGTAGTAGCCGCGCTCCAGAAAAGCGGCCCGGGCGGCCACCATCTCCCGGTCGTCCCCCGGCGCCTTGGAGTGCATCCGGTTGGGGGGCAGGAGGTGGACGTAACCCGCCGCCGCCCGATCAAAGCTGTGGCGGGCGGGACAGATGCAGCCCCTCTCCTCCTGCGTCAGAGGGCTGCCGCACAGGGGGCAGCGGAACAAACTGGGCCCGTTCACAGCAGAGCGCGGATGTAGTCCAGCCCGGCCTTGGCCGCGTCGGCAGGGGGATTGGCACGGAACTCAAAGACCAGATAGTCCTGGAATCCGGTCTCCTTCAGGGCCTGGATCAACAGCGGAAAATCAAAGTGCCTGCCGTCTGGGGCCATGCGGTCCACATCGGAGATGTCCACCTGTCCGATGAGGTCGCCCGCCTTCAGCAGCCCTTGGTAGAAATCCGTCTCCCCGTTGGTGTGGAGATGGATGGAGTCCACCTGGAGCCGGAGGGCAGGGGAGCGGAAGGAGCGGATGAACTCCGCGGTCTCGGACAGGGAGCAGTAGGCGTCGGAGTCGATGCGGCTGATGGCCTCGAAGGCCACCTGGATGCCCAGCTGTTCCGCGCGGGCCAGGATGGACTCCATGCTGGAGCGGAACAGAGGCTCATAGGCCTCGCGGCCGCCGGCATCCCGGGTCCAGCCCCGGATGGCGCCTACGATCAGCTTGGCGCCCCCCAGCTGGGCACACAGCTCCGCGTGGGACAGCATCCGGTCCACCGCGGCCTGGCGCCGCTCCTGGTCCGCCAGGCCCAGGCCCAGGCCGTCTACGGTGTAGATCCGTCCCGTAGCCAGTCCCGATGCGGTCAGGCCGTACTCTCCCAGCACGCGGCGGACATAGGCGGCATCCAGCTCGCCGGGGCGGTTGACCGTCAGGGAGAGGGCGTCATAGCCCAGCTCCGCCGCCCGGCGGGCGCAGTCCTCCAAAGGCCCCATCAGGGGGGCGGTGTTGCTCTCAAAGGTGCCGTCTGCCCAGACGGCGCTGGTCTTCATTCCCATAGGTATCTCCTGTTCCGGGGGCAAGTCCCCCTGCATGTGTGATGGTTTATTATAGCACCGGGGCCGGCCGGGGTCAATTCCCGGCCGGGAAAGAGAGCGGCTCCGCGGGAGCGGACAGGGCCTGATGCCCTCATCGAGCCGGACGGCGGGCGCACGATGTGCGCCCCTGCGCAAAAGCCGAAGATATCTCGCAGGGGCAGCCCCCGGAGCTGCCCTCAAAGCCTTCCCCCCTGGGTGGGGAAGGTGTCACGGCGGATGCCGCGACGGATGAGGGTGGTGTCCCCTGCCGGTCCAATCAACACTCCGCTGAGTCCGATCAGGGGCGGGGCGGCTCCCCGCCCCTGTACAGGAAACGGAAAACCCCGCCTGCGTTTCATACAGGCGGGGCTAGCGGCGGGTCAGCGGGGTTCATAGGCCAGCTCGGCGATCCCGTTGCTGTGGGCGGCGGAGACCAGACGCAGGTCCTGCTGGGGCAGCCCGCGGGAAAAGAGGGGGATGCCCTCCCCCAGGATCACGGGGATCACAGAGACCACATACCGGTCGATGGCGTTTTTCCGGATCAGCTGGGCGGCCGTGTCGGCGCCGCCGCAGATCCAGATGTCCCGCCCGGCGGGCTCCCGCTTCAGCTGTTCCACCAACTGGTGGGCCGGACCGCTGAAAGCCTGGATCTTCTCCGTCTGGGGAGGGAGGGGGCGGTGGGTGAGCACATAGCAGTCCAATCCCCGGTAGGGCCAGCTGTCGGGAGAGAGCTGGGTGACCACCTGGTGGTAGGTGGTCCAGCCCATGGCCACGGTGTCCACTGTGGAGAGAAAGGCGGGGTAGGTCCCCGGGTCCGGGTCATCAGGGTCCTGGCCGGCCAGCCAGGAGACATCCCCGTCCGGGCGGGCCAGGCAGCCGTCCAGGCTCATGGAGATGTAGAGGACGGTGCGGCGCATCACAGGCCCTCCATCATGTTGACCCGGAGGTATCCCTCATCCACGTTGACCTCCGCGATGAACTGGTCCACCGCGGGGATCATCAGCTCCCGGGCGCCGCCGCGGACTACATACACATTGTTGGCGGGCAGGGTGAGAATGTCCGCGATCTGTCCCAGCACCGCGCCGCTGGCGGCGTCCCGGACCTCCATTCCCATCAGGTCAGCCAGGAAAAAGCTGCCCTCCGGGAGCTGGACATCCTTCCGGTCGATGTACAGCACGGCGTTGCGCATGGCCAGAGCACTGTTGACATCGGTGACGCCCTGCAGCTTCAGGATGACCATGTTTTTGTGGACCCGGGCCCGCTCCACCTGGATGGGCCAGTGGGAGCTGTCCACATAGAGGGTCTTGAACTGGCAGAGAAAGTCCGGGGAGTCCGCCCAGGGCTGTACCCGCACCTCGCCCATAATGCCGTGGACGTTGGTGATCTTTCCGACCTCCAGATACTGTTCTTTCATGGGGATTCTCCTTTCCTCCGGGGTAAGACAATGGCGCAGGATCTCCCTGCGCCATAACTGTCTAGTCGACGATCTCGACGGAGACACGCTGACCGGTGCGCTGGGCCACGGAGCGGATCAGGGTGCGGATCTCCTTGGCGATGCGGCCCTGACGGCCGATCACCTTCCCCATATCCTCCGGAGCCACACGGAGCTCCAGCACGGTCTCGCCGTCGCTCTCATGCTGGGTGACAGACACCTGATCGGGGTGGTCCACCAGATTCTGGGCGACATAGGTCAAAAGCTCTTTCATTTGCCTGACAGACCTCCAGCCTTACAGCGCGCCGGCCTTTTTCAGAAGGGAGCGGACGGTGTCGGTGGGCTGAGCACCGGTCTTGATCCAGGCCTGAGCCCGCTCGGCGTCCACCTTCAGCTCGGCGGGGGTGGTCAGAGGGTTGTAGGTGCCGATCTCCTCGATGAAACGGCCGTCACGGGGATAGCGGGAATCCGCCACCACGATACGGTAGAAGGGAGCCTTCTTCGCGCCCATGCGGCGCAGTCTGATTTTAACCATTTATATTCACCTCCAAAAATTTCTTGCGTATATGGAAAACACCGAAGTGTTTGCCAGCGTTCAAAATTGGGCCAGCAGCCCGAACAGGAGAAAGGATGCCCCCAGCAGGCGGGGGAACCATAGGGCCCGCGCTCCCCACTGGATGGAGATGTTTACCGGGACCACCGGGTGGAGAACGAAGCCGGCCCCCACCAGAAGAAAGGCCAGACGGCCCACAATGGGGAGATGGAGCAGGGCTGACAGGATGGATGAGATAACGATGACCAGGAAGCTGGCAAGCATCTGATCGAAAAAGGTCCACTTTTTCATGGTCCGAGCTCCTTTCTGCCGTCGGGGAGTCAGAAGGGGAGGCCGGGCATCTTGCCGCCCAGCATGCCCTTGCCGCCCTTTTTGCCCATCAGGCGGCGCATGGACTTGGGCATCTTGCCGCCGGCGAACTGCTTGGTCATGGCCTGCATCATCTCGAACTGCTTCAGCAGCCGGTTGATGTCCACCACCTGGGTGCCGGACCCGGCGGCGATGCGCCGCTTGCGGCTGGAGTTGAGCACATTGGGATTTTCCCGCTCATAGGGGGTCATGGAAAGGATGATGGCCTCCATCCGCCCCAGCAGGGACTCGTCCATGGAGGCCCCCTCCAGATCGGAGGCCTTGACGCCGGGGAGCATCCCGGCGATCTCGGACAGGGAGCCCATATTCTTCAGCTGAGCCATCTGCTCATAGAAATCGGTCAGCGTGAATTTGTTTTTCCGCAGCTTCTCTTGGAACTCCAGGGCCTTCTGCCTGTCGAAGTTCTGCTCCGCCTTCTCGATGAGGGAGAGCATGTCGCCCATGCCCAGGATACGGCTGGCCATCCGGTCAGGGTGGAAGACCTCGATCTGGTCCAGCTTTTCCCCCACACCCACGAACTTGATGGGCTTGCCGGTGACTGCCTTAATGGAGAGGGCCGCGCCGCCCCGGGCGTCTCCGTCCAGCTTGGTGAGCATGACGCCGTCGATGTCCAGTGCGTCGTCAAAGGCCTTGGCCGCGTTCACTGCGTCCTGGCCGATCATGGCGTCCACCACCAGCAGGATCTCCGTGGGCTCCACGGCGGCCTTGATGCGCTTGAGCTCGTCCATCAGCTCCTCGTCCACATGGAGCCGGCCGGCGGTGTCCAGGAACACCATGTCGTTGCCGTGCTGCCTGGCGTGCTCGATGGCGGCTCTGGCGATGTCCACCGGGTCGGTCTGACCCATCTGGAACACCGGGATGTCCAGCTGTCCGCCCACCACCTCCAGCTGCTTGATGGCGGCGGGGCGGTAGATATCGCAGGCGGCCAGCAGGGGCCGCTTGCCGTTCTGACGCTTCATCAGGCCGGCCAGCTTGGCGCCGTTGGTGGTCTTGCCCGCACCCTGAAGGCCCACCAGCATCACCACCGTGGGGGGCTTGGAGGAGATCTCCAGCTTGGTGCTGGTGCCGCCCATCAGGGCGGTAAGCTCCTCGTTGACGATCTTGATGATCGTCTGGGCGGGGGAGAGGGCCTCCAGCACGTCGGAGCCCACGGCCCGCTCGGTCACCTGAGCGATGAACTGCTTGACCACCTTGTAGCTGACGTCCGCCTCCAGCAGGGCCAGGCGGATCTCCCGCATAGCCTCCTTGACGTCGGCCTCGGAGAGACGGCCCTTGCCCCGCAGCTTTTTGAATGCGGCGGAGAGCTTTTCAGAAAGTCCTTCAAACGCCATGGTTACTCCTTTTGAAGCACCTGGGCCAGCTCCCGGATCTCCCGGGCCGCCGCCTCGATGTCTGGGTCGTCATAGCTGCCGTTGCGCTCCAGGATCTTTTCCGCGTCCTCAGCGATCTGCTGGAGCTGCTTGTGCATGGCGTGGAACCGCTTGATCAGGCCGGTCTTATCCTCCAGATCGGTGAGGATGGCCTCGGCCCGGACGATCACGTCCCGGACGCCCTGGCGGGTGATGCCGCTGTTCTCCGCGATCTCGGAGAGTGAAAGATCCTCGTTATAGTAGAGGTCGTAAAACTCCTTCTGCCGCTCGGTGAGCACGTCGCCGTAAAAATCGTACAGCAGGGCCATGCGATAGGCCTGACTTTTCAAACTGTTCCACCTCCTGTTGAGATGTCGTAAAGCTCAAAAACTTTACATTCGGAATCATACCATAACAGAGCCCCCTTGTCAAGTAAAAAATCTGTACACTTGGCGGGGGTATATTCCCACGGCACCGGGGCAAAATCCATAATGATCGCCCAAAAAACGGTATGATGATTCAGGAGGAGCCGCCATGTCTGCTTCGAACACCGCCCATGTTCCCATGGATGAACCCCATCTGTCCCGATACGGGGCCAACGCCGCCCGGGCACTGGAGCTGGAGGGAGCGGTCCGCCCGGGGACTGTGGCCCGGGAGATGCGGCGCGCGCTGGCCGAGGTGGAGCGCGCCCGGCAGGAGCTGGCCCGCTGGGCCGAGGAGAGCGGGCGCACGCCGGGAGCGGTGGAGTGGCTGCTGGACAACGCCTATCTGGCGGCGCGGGAGGGGCGGATGGCGGAGCGGGCCTTCCGCAGGGGCAGGCCCCTGCGACGCTGCCGGAACGGCCAGTCTGTTCTCCAGTGTGCCGCCCGGACGGCGCTTTGGGCGGTCCCCGACCTGGACCGCCGCCGCCTGACGGTCTTTCTCTCCGCGTTCCAGTCCGTACTGCCCCTCACCGAACGGGAGCTGTCCCTGCTGGTCCCCGCCCTGACCTGGGCGCTGCTGTGTCAGCTGCGTGGTCTGTGCGGGGACCTGGCGGCGCTGCAGGAGGAGCAGACAGGGCCCGCCCCCTTTGAGTCTGTCTTTGCCGGGCTGCGGGCCCTGTCCGATGGGGACTGGGGGGCGCTGCTGGAGTCGGAGAGCCGGGTGGAGGCTGTCCTGCGCCAGGACCCGGCGGGATGTTATGGCTCCATGGAGGACGCCACACGCCGGAGATACCGGGGACAGGTGTGCCGTCTGGCGAGAAAGAGCGGCATGGGGGAGGAGGAGACGGCCCGGCGGGTCCTGGAGCTGTCCCGGCAGGGGGCGGGGGCGGAGCGCCACGTGGGCTGGTTCCTCTTCCGCCGCCCGCTGGGGGCGGAGAAAAGGACACGGTCCGGGGCGTGCTACGGCCCGCTGGTCCTGCTCTCTGCCGCCCTGCTCTCCGCCGCTCTGGCTCTGCTGCTGGACAGCTGGGTGGGGGGGCTGCTGCTCTTTTTCCCCCTGTCCGATCTGGTGAAAAACAGCGCGGACTTTCTTCTGGTCCGTCTGGTGCCCCCGCGCCCGGTCCACCGCATGGCGCTGGAGTCCGGCATCCCGCCGGAGGGGAGGACCCTCTGCGTCATCGCGGCCCTGCTGACCGGAAAGGAGAGCGGCCGTGAGCTGGCAGAAAAGCTGGAGCGCTACCATCTGGCCAACCGGGACAGCGGCGGAGAGCTGCGGCTGGGGATGCTGGCCGATCTGCCCGACCGGGATTCCCCCATGGGGGCGGAGGGGCGGAGCTGGGTCCGGGAGGCCCGGAAGGAGGTGGACCGCCTGAACCGGAAGTACGGGGGCGGCTTCTACCTCTTTTTCCGGGAACCCCGTTACAGTGCCCGGGATGGGCGCTGGATGGGCTGGGAACGGAAGCGGGGCGCGCTGGTGGAGCTGGTGCGGCTGTTGAAGGACCGCCCCAGCGGGCTGGAGGTACTCTCCGGAGACCGGGGGGCCCTGGCGGACACCCGCTATGTCATCACTCTGGACAGCGATACCAGCCTGAACGTGGGCGCGGCCCGGGAGCTGGTGGGGGCAATGCTCCATCCCCTGAATCAGCCGGAGGTGGACCGGGAGCGCCGGGTGGTCACGGAGGGGTACGCCCTGCTCCAGCCCAGAGTGGCGGTGGAGCTGGCCGCCGCCAACCGCTCCCTGTTCTCCCGGGTGTTTGCCGGGCTGGGGGGAGTGGACCCCTATGGCAGCGCGGCCAGCGACGTGTACCACGACCTGTTTGACCAGGGGACCTATACGGGAAAGGGCATCTTCCAGGTGGACGCCTTCTATGCCTGTCTGGACCGCCGGGTGCCGGAGGGGCGGGTACTGTCCCATGACCTGCTGGAGGGCTCCTACCTCCGGGCCGGACTGCTGGGGGAGGTGGAGCTCACAGACGGATTTCCCTATCAGGTGCGTTCCTACTACGCCCGCCTGAACCGCTGGATCAGGGGGGACTGGCAGCTGCTGCCGTGGCTGTTCCCCCGGGTGCCGGACGGCAGGGGAGGGCGTGAGAAAAATCCCCTGCCCCCGCTGGCACGGTGGAAGCTGCTGGACAACCTGCGCCGCTCTCTCTCCCCCATCTTTACCCTGGCAGCCCTGGTGCTGGGGATCTGCGGGAGCGGGGCAGCTCTGGCTGCCGCTGGCGGCGCCGCTATCCTCTCTGCCGCCTCCAATCTGCTCCTGTCCGGGATGGACCTGGCCGCCCGGCGGGGCGGGCGGGCCCGGGGACGCTACCACTCCACGGTGGTGGCCGGCCTGCCCGGAGCCCTGCTCCAGACCGCCCTCCAGCTGCTGTTCCTGCCCTACCACGCCTGGGTGTCCGCCTGCGCCGTGTGCACCGCGCTGTGGCGGATGGGGGTGACAGGCCGGGACCTGCTGGCCTGGGTGACGGCAGACCAGTCGGAGCGGGGCGGCGGCAACGGTCTGTGGTCCTATTACCGGCGGGAGTGGTTTTCCCCCGCCGTAGGGCTGGCCACCTTTCTGCTGGCGGAGCTGCGGATCGGCAGCCTGGCGGGGCTGCTGTGGATGGCGGCTCCCGCCGCCGCCTGGTGGATCAGCCGGCCCAGTGGAAAGCGGGCGGGACTGGCCCCGGGGGACCGGGCCTTCCTGCTTCACCAGGCCACCCTGATCTGGCGCTACTTTGCCAGCTTCCTCCGGGAGGAGGACCACTGGCTCCCGCCGGACAACTGGCAGGAGAAGCCGGCGGCGGGGCTGGCCCGCCGGACCTCCCCCACCAACATCGGGCTGGCCCTGCTCTCCGTGATGGCGGCGGTGGATCTGGACCTGCTGCCCCAGGACCAGGGGGCGGGGCTGATCCGCCATGTCCTGAACACCGTGGAGGGGCTGGAGAAGTGGCGGGGCCACCTCTACAACTGGTATGACACTGTCTCTGCCAGGCCCATGGCCCCCCGGTATATCTCCACCGTGGACAGCGGGAACCTGTGCGGCAGTCTGATCGCCCTGGCGGCGGGACTGGAGGAGTGGGGAGAGGGGGAGCTGGCCGCCCGGGCCCGGGCGCTGTCCGGCGCCATGGAATTCCGCCCCCTGTACGACCCCGACGGCAGGCTGTTTTTCATCGGCTGGGAGGCGGAGCGGGACCGTCCCACCCCCGGCCACTATGACCTGATGGCCAGCGAGGCCCGGCAGACCAGCTATGTGACCGTGGCCCGGGGAGAGGTCCCGCCCCGGCACTGGCGCCGGCTGAGCCGGATGCTGCTGGGGGACAACGATTACAGCGGCATGGCCTCCTGGACCGGGACCATGTTTGAATATTTCATGCCCAATCTGCTGCTGCCCTGTGAGGAGAACTCCTTGATGTACGAGTCGCTGGCCTTCTGCGTCTATGCCCAGAAGCGCCGGGGGGCCAGGACCCACACCCCCTGGGGGATCTCGGAATCGGGATTTTTCGCCTTTGACCCGGGGATGACTTATCAGTACAAGGCCCACGGCGTTCAGGCCCTGGGTCTGAAGCGGGGGCTGGACCAGGAGCTGGTGGTGGCGCCCTACGCCTCCTTCCTCGCCCTCCCCATGGCCCCCAAAAGCGCGGTGCGTAACCTGCGCCGGCTGTGCGCCCTGGGGCTGGAGGGGCGGTTCGGCCTCTATGAGGCGGCCGACTTCACCCCCTCCCGCCTGTCAGGGGGCAGCAACTTTGAGATCGTCCGATCCTATATGGCCCACCACCTGGGCATGAGCCTGGTGGCCATCGACAACGCCCTGACGGAGGACGTGATGCAGCGGCGCTTCCTGTCCGACCGGACCATGGCCGCCTACCGGGAGCTGCTCCAGGAGCGGGTCCCGGTGGGAGCGCCTGTCATGCGCCGCCGGGACGGGGCGGCGCCGGAGCGCCCCCGCCGCCGCCAGGGGCCCGATCTGCTGCGGACCGGGGAGGGGGCGGGTCGTCTCTCACCACGGTGCCACCTGGTGTCCGAGGGGGGATACTGCGTCTTTGCCGCCGATAACGGACAGACCCGCTCCAGCCTGGGGCGGGATGTCATCACCCTGGCGGAGCCGGGGGAGTACCAGGCCCCTGCCGGGGTGTCCTGGTTCTTCTCCGGGGCGGAGGGGGTGATCGGCCTGACCGCCGCCCCCCTGTACCGCGGAGACTGCCGGTACAGCTGGGAGTTCTATGACGGCGGGGCCGTCTGGACCTGTCAGCGGGGCGGCCTGACCGCCCGCACCGGCCTCGCCCTGGCCCGGCTGGGCAGCGGGGAGCTGCGCCGGGCGGAGCTGCACTGGGACGGAGAGGGCGTGCTGGAGGGAGAGCTTCTGTGTTATCTGGAACCCGTGCTGTGCGGGGAGCGGGATCACCTGGCCCACCCCGCCTTCTCCAAGCTGTTTGTGGAGAGCCGCGCCATCCCCGGCGGCGTCTCCTTCCGCCGCCGCCCCAGGGGAGCGGAGGAGCACCCGGTGCTGGCGGCCCTGTGGGACGGGGAGGGGAGCACATTCACCACCTCACGGCAGGCGGCCCTGGGGCGGGGCGGCCTGCGGGCACTGGCTGGCGGGGGGCCCGGGCCCCTGAAGGGGGAGACGGGAGCGGTGCTGGACCCGTGCCTGATGGTGCGCCTGCCGGTGCGCCTGCGGCCGGGGGAGAGCTGCGCCCTGCGCCTGGCATTGGGGGTCTCGGACCGGCTGGATGCCGCCGCCGACACCGCCCAGCGGCTGCTGGAGGGGCGGGAGGAGCCGGGCGGGATGCTGGCCCCCATTGCCCAGCGGCTGGGGCTGGACCAGGTCCAGGCCCTGGGGGCCTTTGCTTTGCTGCGCCATCTGGCCTCCGTCCGGCCCGGAGCGGAGGGGCGTCCGCCCCAGTGTGAGCTGTGGCAGTTCGGGATCTCCGGGGATCTGCCCATCGCGGCTGCGCCGCTGGAGGGAGGAGTGGGAGAGGATAAGATCGGGCTGTGGTGTGCCCAGCATCGGTTCCTCACCCGGGCCGGCTGGCCGTTTGACTTGGTGTTTCTGGCGGAGGAGGGGGGCGACTACCGCCGTCCCCTGCTTACTGCGGTCAGGGAGGCGCTGCGGGCGCTGGGGGCGGAATCCGCCCTTGGGGCCCGGGGCGGGGTCCACCTGGTGGACCACGGGGAGGGATTTCCCACCGTGCTGGCCTGGGCCTCCGCCCGCCTGCCCCTGGAACTGATGGAGGAAGAGCCGGAGCACTGGACGCCTCCGCCGGCGGTGTCGGTCCGCCCGGAGCCCGCCCCCTGGCACTTTGACCAGGCGGGCAGCGTGGTCATCCGCGCCGGGGAGCGCCTGCCCCCTGTGGGCTGGAGTCAGATCCTGTGCGGAGAGAGCTTCGGATGGCTGACCGACGAGACAGGCAACGGCCTGCTCTGGAGGGAGAATGCCCACGAGGGCCGCCTCACCCGCTGGAAAAACGACCCGCTGGCCGTGGGCGGGGAGGAGCGGCTGCTGCTGGAGACAGGGGGCATCTGCGCCTCCGTCTTCGCGGACGGGGATGGCCTGCCCTGTACAGTGACCTACGGCCCCGGCTTTGCCCGCTGGGAGAAGCGGTTTGGGGAGACCCTGCTGGTGACGGAGGGACATGTGCCCCCGGACCGGCCGGAGCGGGTGCTCCGTTTCGCGCTCTCCGGAGGTGCTGGGACGCTGTCCATCCAAAGGAGAGATGGAGAGGCGTCCGCCTGCCCGGTGGCGGAGGGACTGCCGGCCGTCCTGGTGAGCGCGCCGGGGGAACGGGGCGGGCTGGTCCACCGCTGGGACGCCCTCCCGCCGGAACGGGCGGAGGCAGAGGGGGAGCAGGTCGTGCTGGACTGGCGGAAAAAGGTGTCCGCCCTGCGCTTCTCCACCCCGGAGCCGGCGCTGGACCGGTATCTCAACGGCTGGGCGCTCTATCAGGTGCTGGCCTGCCGGCTGATGGCCCGCACGTCTCAGTATCAGAATGGCGGAGCCTACGGCTTCCGGGACCAGCTCCAAGACGTGCGGGCCCTGCTGCTCACTGTGCCGGAGCGGGCCCGGGAACAGCTGGTGCTGGCCTCCTCCCGCCAATTTCCGGAGGGAGACGTGCAGCACTGGTGGCATCCGCCCCATGGGGCGGGGGTCCGGACCCGGATCACCGACGACCTGCTGTGGCTGCCTTATGTGCTGGCGGAATATCTGGAGGTGACGGGGGACTGGTCCGTGTGCGGGGAGAAGACCTGCTATCTGGAATCCCCGCCCCTGCGGGAGGGGGAGCGGGAGCGGTATGAGACGCCCCGGTGTTCGGAGCGAGAGGACACGGTCTACCGCCATGCCCTGGCGGCCATCCGGTGCGCCATGGAGCGCGGTGCGGGCAGCCACGGCCTGGCCCTGATAGGAGGCGGAGACTGGAACGACGGCATGAACCGCGTGGGGGCGGGAGGCCGGGGGGAGTCTGTGTGGCTGACCTGGTTCCTCGCCCTGGTGCTTCGGAAGTTCGCGCCGGTGTGCCGGCATATGGAGGAGCCGCAGCTGGCGGAGGAGCTGCTGGGCCGGGCGGAGGGATACCGGAAGGCCGCGGAGGCGGCTTGGGACGGGAGCTGGTACCGCCGGGGCTATTTTGACAGCGGGGCCCCCCTGGGGACCCGGGGGGCGGAGAGCTGCGAGATCGACTCCATTGCCCAGTCCTTCGCCGCGCTGGTGGAGGACTCGGACCGGGAGCGGGCCTGCCAGGCAGTGTCTGCCGCGCTGGAGCGGCTCTATCTGCCCCAGGCCGGGGTAGTGAAGCTGTTCGATCCGCCCTTCCAGGACAGGGGCCCGGACCCGGGCTATATCAAGGGCTATCTGCCCGGCGTGCGGGAGAACGGGGGACAGTACACCCATGGGGCTGTGTGGCTGGCTCTGGCCTGCCTCCGCCTGGGCCGGACGGAGGATGGGCTGGAGCTGCTGCGGGCCCTCCTGCCGGAGCGCCGCCGGACGCAGATCTATCAGGCGGAGCCCTATGTGCTGGCCGCCGATGTCTATGCGGCCCCGGGGCACCTGGGCCGGGGCGGCTGGAGCTGGTACACCGGGGCGGCGGGGTGGTACTACCGCACCGCGGTGGAGGAGCTGCTGGGCCTGAAGGTCCGGGAAGGCCGCTTGTTTGTGGAGCCCCACCTGCCGGAGGACTGGCCGGGCTGGACCGGGGAGTGGGAACTGGACCGGGGGCGGCTGAGCATCCAGGTGAGCCGGGGGAGAGAGCTCTCCGTCCGGCTGGACGGCCGGGAGATCCGGGACGGCGTCCCCCTCCGGGAACTGACAGGGGACCACCGGCTGGAAGTGACAGCGGTACCCGGGAATGGAAAGCTTTGCTTTTCGGCGAAAGATGTGGTATGATAACTCTGTTCTGCTTCCAGGAAGGAAATTCCCTTCTGAAAGGCCACAGGAAAAGGGGGACGCCCCCTTTCGTGCAGAGAAAGGAATCTGATCTATGACTCAAGTAACGCGCCGGGAGCTCTTTCCCGGGGTGTGGCTGCGGACAGTCCACACCGACAAATTCAAAAGCAGCTATCTCAGCCTGACCATGCTGGTCCCCCTGGAGCGGGAGCGGGCGGCGGCCAATGCCCTGCTCTTCCCGGTGCTGCGCCGGGGGACCCGGGAGCACCCGGATATGGAGTCCCTCTCCGCCGCCCTGGACGAGCTGTACGGAGGCGCCATCGAGCCCATCGTGCGGAAAAAGGGGGAGACCCAGTGCCTGGGCTTTGTGGCCAGCTTTCTGGATGATGCCTTTGCGCCCGGGGGCGAGCCCATCCTGGAGCCCGCGGCGGGGCTGCTGGGGGAGCTGCTGCTCCGCCCCCGCCTTCAGGACGGCATTTTTGCGGAGGAATATGTGTCCGGGGAACGGGCCAATCTGGTGGACCGCATCCGGGGCCAGATCAACGACAAGCGCTCCTACGCCACCCTGCGCCTGGGACAGCTGATGTGCGGGGAGGAGGCCTTCGGGGTGGACAAGCTGGGGGATGTGGAGCATGCCGCGGCCGTCACGCCGGGCTCTCTGTGGGAGCGGTATCAGCAGCTGCTCTCCACCGCCCAGATCGAGCTGTACTACTGCGGTTCCGCGGAGGAGGAGCGGGTGGCCCGCGCCCTGAAGGAGGCACTGTCCGCCCTCCCCGTGAATGAGGGGCGGATCTGCCCGGACTGCGAGGTCCGGCTCCACGCCGGACCGGAGCCCAGCATGGTGGAGGAGTCCATGGACGTGACCCAGGGCAAGCTGGCCATGGGCTTCCGCACCGGCGGCGTCACCTGCTGGGAGGAGGAATACCCCGCCATGGCCATGTGCAACGCCGTATTCGGCGGCACTACCCTGTCCAAGCTCTTTATGAACGTGCGGGAGAAGCTGTCTCTGTGCTACTACGCCAGCTCCACCCTGGAGAAGATGAAGGGGCTGATCCTGGTCTCCTCCGGGATCGAATTTGACAAGTTCCAGCAGGCCAGGGACGAGATCCTCCATCAGCTGGAGGAGATCCGGCAGGGGAACATGGAGGACTGGGAGCTGGAGGGGACCCGCCGCACCATGATCGGCGCCCACCTGGCCACCCTGGATGTCCAGGACCGGCAGGAGGACTTCTGGCTGGGCCAGACGGCCGCCGGTCTGGAGACCGGCATCGAGGAGCTGGTGGCCCAGCTGGAGCAGGTCACCCGGGAGCAGGTGGCCCAGGCGGCTCAGAAGCTGGAACTGGACACCATTTACTTCCTGAAGGGAACGGAGGGCTGAACCATGGAGAAACTGGAATTTCCCCGGGTGGGGGAGCAGATGTACCACCAGGTGCTGGACAACGGGCTGCATATCTTTGTGGTGCCCAAGCCCGGCTTTCAGAAGAGCTACGCCTTTTTTGCCACCAATTACGGAGGCATGGATATGAAGTTCAAGCTGGATGGCCAGGATATGGACACTCCGGCGGGGGTGGCCCACTATCTGGAGCACAAGATGTTCGACACCAAGGAGGGCAACGCCCTCCAGGAGCTGGCGGCCAACGGCGCCTCCCCCAATGCCTTCACCAGCAACGCCATCACAGGCTACTATTTCGAGAGCACAGAGAAATTCGAGGAGAACCTGCGCATCCTGCTCTCCTTCGTCTCCATTCCCTATTTCACCAAGGAGAGCGTGGACAAGGAGCAGGGGATCATCGGTCAGGAGATCGGCATGATCGAGGACGACCCGGACTGGGTGGTCTTTATGGATCTGATGCAGGCCCTCTACGAGAAGCACCCGGTGCGGGTGTCGGTGGCGGGCTCGGCGGAGTCCATCTCCCACATCACCGCTGAGACCCTCTACGCCTGCCACAAGGCATTCTACGACCCCTCCAATATGGTGCTGTGCGTGGCAGGGGACGTGGACCCGGAGAAGATCTGCCAGGCGGCTCGGGAGATCCTGCCGGAGCGGCCCGGCGCGCCGGTTGCCCGGGGGGACTACGGCGCCCAGGAGCCCGCGGAGGTGTGCCAGCCCATGATCCAGCGGGAGATGGAGGTCTCGGTCCCCCTGTTCCAGCTGGGATTCAAGGGGGAGGCGGCCCCGGAGGGAGAGGGGGCCCTGCGCCAGCAGCTGCTGGGCGAGCTGGCCTGTGAGGCACTTCTGGGCAACTCCGGCCCGCTGTATGCCAGACTCTACCGGGAGGGGCTGGTCAACCGGAATTTCTCCTACGGGTATGAGAGCTACCCCGGCTGCGCTTTCCTGTGTGCCGGGGGGGAGAGCAAGGACCCGGAGGGAGTGCGGGCGGCGGTGGCCGCCGAGGCGGAGCGGATCGCACGGGAGGGGATCGACCCCGAGCTGTGGGAGCGGCTGAAAAAATCCTCCTACGGAAACCGAGTGCGGGCGCTGAACTCCTTTGAGCACATCTGCATCAGTCAGGCCCAGTCGTTTTTCCAGGGCTGCGATTTCCTGCGCTTCCCGGAGGTGTACGACAGCCTGACCAGGGAGGACGCCCAGGCCATGATCGCCCGCTGGGTCACGCCGGAGCGCACCGCCCTGTCCGTGGTCCGGCCCAGAGAGGAAGCGGTGGAATGACCAACATCGTGACATTTCCCGGACTGGGGCTGGAGTTCCACCTTGACCGGGTGGCCTTCTCGTTGTTTGGCCACCCGGTGTACTGGTACGGGGTCATCATCGGCTGCGGATTTCTGCTGGCCGTCCTGCTGTGCTGCCGGTGGGCGCCCAGATTCGGCGTGAACAGCGACCAGATCATGGACCTGCTGATCTTCGCGGTGCCCCTCTCCGTGGTGGGGCTGCGGGTCTATTACGTACTCTTCTATCTGGACCTGTACCGGGAGGCGGACGGTTCCCTGAACTGGGGGGCCATCTTCCGCATCACGGACGGCGGCCTGGCCATCTACGGCGGCATCATTGCCGCCGCCCTGACCTTGATCGTGTTCTGCCGTATCCGGAAGATCAGCTTCTTCTCCTTTGCAGACCTGGGGGTCCACGGCCTTCTGATCGGCCAGTGCATCGGCCGGTGGGGAAACTTTATGAATGTGGAGGCCTACGGCGGCGTCACCGGACTTCCCTGGCGGATGTGTTCGGAGAGCATCGCCAGCTCCCTGCTGTCCCAGGGACTGGTGGACGCGGACGGCTATCAGGCCATCCTGGACGGCACCCTGGGGGTGCACCCTACGTTTTTCTACGAGTCCCTGTGGAATTTTGTGGGCATCTTTCTGATCTACTGGATCGGAAAGCACTGGAAGAAATTTGATGGCCAGGTGTTCTGGAGCTATGTGCTGTGGTACGGCCTGGGCCGGTTCTGGATCGAGGGCCTGCGGACGGACAGCCTGTATTTCTTCGGACTGGAGCTGTTCGGCGCCCCCATCCGCACCTCCCAGGTGCTGGCCATCGTCTCTGCCGCCGTGGCGGCTGTTGTATTGATCTATGAGCTGAAGTTCCGTCGGCACGATCCGTCTGAGCTTTATGTGAACCGGCTGGCCGCCCACAGGGCGGACGCTGGAGAGGGCCCGGGCGGACCGGAGAAAAAGGAGGACTGATTTGTGTCGGCGGTCATCATGGACGGAAAGGCACTGGCAAAAAAGGTGAAGGAGGAGGTCCGGGCGGCGGGCGGGGGGGCGGCGCCCCCCCCCCCCCCCGGCC
>NZ_JANGBZ010000025.1:0-39007 GCF_024462915.1 Clostridium sp. DFI.5.61 | reverse complement strand
CCTGGTCTCCTACATCCTGGAGACCCTGCCGTGGGCCCCGCCCCCCCCCGGGGGCGCGGTGCGGCCGGAAGTGGGCACGATCTCCGCCCACACCGTCCGCTCCGGCTGATAGGTGAAGGTCTTCTCCTCCAGCTCATTTTCCGTCTCTTTCCTGCGGTAGATCGTGATCCTAGCCCGCAGGCCGCTGGCCGATACCATCGTCGTCGTAGCCTCCATATCCTTGTGGGACCCGTAGGGGCGGATATCATCCGCCCGGCACCCCTACAAGCCCTCTGCCGCCGGCTGCACAGGCGCATACTATGCGCCCCTACAGGCCATTCCGCCCGCCTGGGTCATGGTCTGGTGGGCGGCTCCGCCGCCCTGGGGCTTATCTCTCCCCCGTCCTGCCCCAGGGCGGCAAAGCCGCCCGCAGGGCTGCCGGGGGCGTGGGGGCAAAGCCCCCACACCTTCAAAAAGGGCGGGTGGGCGGGTTTAAATCCCGTCTGTCAATTTCAGCTGGGTCAGTTTCCGCCGCAGCACCGGGTTGTCCTGGAGCTTGTTCTGCCCCTCGGTCTGGGCCTCCCTCTGGTCATAGGCATCCAGGGTAAGGGGCAGCACCACCCCCAGCCAGAGGCCGTGGCGGGTGCTCTCCGGGGCGGGGGGGGGGGGGGCCCCCCCCCCCCCCTCCAGATACCCCACCGCCGCATCCCAGGCCACCGTCATGGCCGGCAGGGTCTCCTCGTCCTCCACCTCCCGGCAGTAGGCGAACACCGCGGTCTTCAGCTCCTCCGGGATGGCCATCTCATACCACCAGGGTCATGCCATTGGCCGGGGGCAGATACATCCCATCCGCTGCGGCCAGCACCCCGCACACCACCGCCGCCGCGGCGTCGTGCTGGAGCTTGACCGCCACATACCGGCCGTTGAGCGGAGACACCTGATAGCTCACCGCCACCACCTGGGGCTCCGTCCCCACCGGGTCCGTAAATACCGCGGCCTCCCCCACTGCCTTGGCGCCGCTCCCGGAGGCGTCATCAGCCGCCATCAGCGTCACCGTCAGGCTCTTTCCCTTTCCCAGGGCGGCGGCAGAGATCAGAAAGGCCACCTCCTCCGTCCCGGAGGCGTCCACATATCCCGTGGTCTTCTCCGTAGATGCCTCCACAGACTGGGGGGCAAACACGTTTGCAAAGGCCAGCTTCTCAAAAATGCGCTTCATTGACGCTCCTCCTTACTTCCGGTCCGCCAGCGCCACAAAGGGGCTGCGGGTCTTGGTGCTGTTCTTGATGGTCAGGGGCTTGCTCACCTTGGGCGCGCCGTTGCACCGGAACACCATGCGGAAGCAGTTCTGGTCCGTCAAGAACTCCACGTGGATGGACCAGTCCTGTTTCGCCGTACCCTTGGTCAGCAGGATGTACATATAGGGGTCCACCAGCAGGATGTCGCCCTTGCTGCCCAGGGCGGAGCAGCTGTCCTCAAACAGCACCGGCTTGTTGAGCACCCGCTGGGTATCGAAGTTGCCCATGCCTCCCTCGGGGTTCCACAGGAACTTGGCCGCCTCGCCGCTCTGGATGGCCAGATAGGGCAGCTGCTCCTCCACGTCGGGGTGCATCAGCCACGCCAGCCGGTCCCGGTGCCGGGGCATGGCCCGGGCCTGCATCTTGATGGCGTTGGCCCCGGTAAAGGTGCCCGCCGCCTGGCTGCTCTCCTTGTCCACCGCCAGCAGCGCCTTGGAGTGGAGCAGGCCCAGGGGCTTGCCCACCCCGTCCCCGGAGATGACGCTCTCCGTCAGCAGCCGGTCCGCCGCCAGGGTGAAGGCGCTTCCGAAGAAGCCGGTCATAAAGGCCGCGTCGGTGAGCATTTCATCGGTGGCGTAGGCAAAGCCCATCATCTTCTCCAGGTCCATCTTCATCTCCCGGAACTGGGGCCGGCTGGCCGCCACGGTGCCCGCCTCGCTGGCCCAGTACATCTGCACCCCGCCGAACACCGACTTGCTCACATCGGTCTCGTCCACGCTCAGCCACCGCATGGCATTGGCCGCGCTGGAGCAGGTCTGTCGGTCCAGCCGGTTGAGCAGGGGGCTCTGCTGCACCGCGCTCTCCAGGATCTGCCCGGCAAAGTCTGTCTGGATCAGGAAGCCGCCGTCCGCGCCGGTGCCCTCGTTGGCCCCCAGGGCCGCGTTGTTCACCTGCTGGAGCCGCTTGTCCTCCACGTGGCTCCTCCGGAAGTCAGAGATGGCCTTCAGCTGCTCCCCCAGGGTAGCGAAGGGCTTGGGGGCGTCCTTCCCGCCGTCCCTGGGCTTGCCCTCGCCGTCGTGCAGCACGCCGTCATAGACGGGGTCGGCGCCCTCACGGCTGGCCTTGGCCAGGGCCTCCAGCCCGGCGATCTGCTTGTTGATGGCCTCCATCTGGTCGGCCAGGGCGGTGGCATCGTCCAGCTTGTCCTCCTCCACCAGCTTGGCGGCCTGGTCCTTCAGGTCCTTTTTCCGGGCCCGAAGGTCGGTGATCTTCTCCATGTAGTCCATGTTTTTCTCCTTTCTCATCGTGCATGTTTTCTTGTATGCCAGCCCTGAGACGGCACAGCCGCCCGCAGGGCCCAGGGGATATAGGGGCTCAGGCCCCCTATTCCGCTTCTATGCCCCAGGGCGGCAAAGCCGCCCGCAGGGCTCGGGGGTCATAGGGGGCTCCGCCCCCTATTCCTCAAAATGGGTGGGTGGGCGGGCTTAAAATCGCTCCAGCACCCTGAGCCGTGCCAGGATGCGCTCCGCCTGTTCCTTCCGGGCCGCCTCGGCCCGCTGTCCCGCCACGTGGGACTGATATCCCTCCCGCATGGCCTGGGTCAGCCGGATGCGGCTGCCGGCTGCTGCCACAAAGGCCGCCGGGTCCGCCACCTCCGCCCCCGCCCCCACGATCTCGTCGATCAGGCCGTACTCCCGTGCCTGGGTCGGGGTGATGAAAATATCCCGGTCCATCAGGGAGATCAGTTCCTCCCGGCTCCTGATCCCCTCCCGGGCCCCGCTCCGGGCGGTGTACACCTCCAGGAGGCAGTCCCGGGCGTTGCGCAGGGACTCCGCGGACCGGCGCATGGCCCGGTAGTCCCCCTCGGCCCCGCCGCTGGGGTTGTGGTAGCACAGCAGGGCCCCCGGCTCGCTCTGGATGGTCTGGCACCCTGTGGCCGCCAGAGTGGCCGCCGAGGCCCCGTAGCCCTGAAACAGGGCCGTGGTCCTGCCCTGGTAGCGCCGGAGCATGGACCGGATCTCCAGCCCCACCGTCATGTCCCCGCCGGGGGAGTTGACCAGCAGGGTCACGTCCTCGCCCCCCGCCGCCTCCAGGGCGGCCTGGATGTCCATGGGGGCCGTGATGTCCCGCCAGCCCCAGAAGCGGAGCACGTCGGCGCTGTCGTTGTCCCACAGCTCCCCCCGCAGTGCGATATCAGGCATTGCTTTCCTCTCCTTTCAGCACGGACTCCAGGGAGCCCAGATTTTTGGTCACCAGGAATCGCTTGCCCCACCCGCCCGGGATGGGGTTCTTCTCCTCCTTGGCCCGGCACTCGTCCGGGTTGAATACAGAATTTTGGATCATCTTCTCGTAGAAAGTTGCCCGGGTGGTGGGGTCGGCCCTCAGCAGCGCCTCCACGTTCCCGTGGACATAGACCCCCGCGTCCCGCTCCTGGGGCAGGGGCAGCTTGTAGCTGTCCTCGCTCTCCCACTGCACCACATAGGGCAGCAGGGTGTCCGTCACATAGTTGAGCCGCTGCTGGGCGTTGCTGTCATAGCTCTCCTTGCCCGTCTGGAGCATGTGCTTTGGGATGCCGGTGAAGCGGCTGATCTCCTCCACGCTGAACTCCCGGGTCTCGATGAACTGGGCATCGCTCTGGCTGACCCCCAGCGGGGTGAACTTCATGTCGTGGTCCAGCACCGCCACGGCAAAGGCGTCGTCCGTCGCGTAGGCCTGGAACTGCGATTTCACCTTCTGGCGGGTCTCCGGGCTGGCATCAGAGTTGATCTCCACGATGCCGGACAGCCTCGCCCCGTTCTGATAGAACTTTTTCCCGTACCGCTGGGTCATGGCGTCCACGGCGATGGCCTCCCGGGCCAGGTCCAGCAGCCCCCGGCCCCGGATGCCGTCATAGGTCTCAAAGTAGAGGAAGGACAGCTCATAGTTGGCAAAGGTCCGCCGCACTCCGTCCACGTTGTAGTCATACCAGTATCGCCCCGTCTCCTGGTCCTTTCGGATGGCGCAGCAGTCGCTGGGCAGGGGGATTCGCTGGACCACCCGGCCACCGGGCCCCTGCCGGTTCCACACCGCCCCGAAGCCGTGCCAGAAGGCGTTGGACATGACGACCTTCCGCAGCATGAAGGGGGACATGTAATCGTTGGGACGAATTTTCAGCACCCGGTTCAGCTCTGGAGTATCCACTGCCACCCGCTCCTCCCCCTCCTTGCGGTAGAGCCCGAAGGGGATCAGCCCGAAGGAGTTGGTCAGGATGCGGTGGGCCGCCGCCACCGGGGACAGCCGCTCCGCGCCGCTCTGGCCGGTGTCCGGCTCCTCGCCGGAGAAGAAGGCGCTGCGGAGGGCCTGCTGCACCTCGTCCCAGGACAGGGTGCGCTCCTCCAGGGATGCCCTGGGCCGCCCCACGGATCTGGCCAGCATCATCTTCCGCCACCTCCCCGGGCCCGGGCGATCACCAGGGCATAGGCCACCAGGCACGTCCCGGCCACCGCCAGGGCCGCCGGCCGCCCCCATGCCTCCCAGGCCGCCCGGACGAAGCACCCGCAGCCCGCCAGGAGCAGCAGATCGTCCAGATACAGGGCCAGCCCATGGCCCAACCGTCTCAGCATTTTCATATCAAATTCCCCAATCCTCGGATAAAATGTGCTCGTTGATATCGCTCGCTCCCTGCCTCACCAGCGCCACGGCCACACAGATGATCCACGCCACCGTAGTGTCGATGCGTCCGATGCTCCGCTGCTTGTGGGGCCGGATGTTCTCGTTGATATCCGCATAGCAGCGCACGTTTCCGAAGTTCCACCGGGCACAGGTGTTGTGCTCGTGGAGCATCTGGTGGGCCCGGATCAGCCGCTCCGCCTCTTTCATGGCCGGGGACAGGTTTTTCATGTCCTGTGGCACCTCGATCACCGGGATATGCCGCTCCATGAGCCGGGGCGTCAGGGTGCGGGACAGGTAGGGGTCCACGCCCAGGGTGTCCAGCTGGAACTCCTCCGCCACAGCGGCCACCGTCTCCTCCACCATGGAGAAGTCCACCATATCCCCGGGGCACAGCTCCAGGAAGCCCGCCCGGGCCCAGTCCCGGTATGGGACGTGATCCCGCTGCTCCGCCTCCAGGGTCCCGTCCTCCGGCCGCCAGGCCCAAAACAGGACCACCCAGCTCTCCAGCCCCGCCTGGGGCGGGAAGAGAAGGGCCAGGGCCGTCAAGTCGGTGGTGGTGGACAGGTCCAGCCCGCCGTAGCACTTTTTCCCCCTCAGATACTCCCGTACCGCCGCCCGCCGCTCCGGCGCGCTGAGCACCTTCCACTCCGGCCGGTTCCACTGGGTCTTGTCGTACAGGGTCAGGGGCAGCCAGCCCACCGCCTTGACGCTGATCCACTGATTGAGCCGCAGCCATCGGAACAGCTTTTCCGCCGCCGGGCTCTTTTTGGCTGCCTGGGCCTCCAGCCGAAGCGCCCGCAGCGTCAGATGCTTCCCCAGGGACGGGTTGCACCGGTACCACAGCGCCTCGTCCCAGATGTCCACCCGGTCCAGGTCGTCCGGGTCGTCCCCAAACATGGCAGTCAGGCCGTACAGCACAGGCAGCCAGTTGCTCTCGTCCCGCTCCAGCAGGGCCGCCTGGGCCCGGGGGAGGTCGTCCTCCTCCGCCCTCCGCAGGGAGAGCACCTGTCGGGGGTCACCCCCCTCCGCCAGGATGCGGCGCAGCTGCCGGGCGTCCCGGATGGCCACCGCCCGCTCGTGGATCTCCCAGCCGATGCTGTGCCGGTCCGGGTCGTCGCCCGCAGTGGTCAGCACGATCCAAACCGGCTGGTCGTGGGCGGCTCCGGCCGCGCCGGTCATCACGTCCCACAGCTTCCGGTCAGGCTGGGCGTGGAGCTCATCGAAGATCACGCAGCTGGGCTTGTAGCCGTGCTTGGAGTAGGACTCCGAGGAGAGCACCTGCATCAGCCCCACCGTGACCCAGCGCAGGCCGCCGTTCTCCGCCTTCACCCGCCTTCGGTATTCAATCCGCTTTTGGGATCGGACGACCTTCAGCTCTCCTCGGGCGATCATTTTGGCGGTCCAGGGGGCGGTCTCCAGCATGAACACCGCCGCCCGGAACACGATGCCCGCATTGTCCTTATCCGCGGCGCAGAGATACACCTCCGCGTTCAGCTCCCCGTCACCGAACAGGTGATACAGGCCCAGGGCGGCGGACAGCTCGCTCTTTCCGTTCTTCTTGGGGATCTCCAGATAGAGATATTGATACTTCCTCAGCAGCCGGCCGCTTTCCTCGTCCCGCTCCATGGTAGAGTAGAACTCCATCAGCGTCTCCCGCTGCCACTCATACAGCCGGAAGGGCTTCCCCGTGTCCGTAGTGGGCAGGCGCTCCACAAAGTCGCACACAAAGCGCCCGCTCTCTTCGTCCCGCTCCTCCATGGCTCAGCCCCCCGCCGCCCTGGCCTGCCTGGCCTTCAGCGCGCGGGTGAACTCGTCTTCCTCGCCCTCGTCCTTGGCCGCGTTGGCCAGCACCTCCGGCACCACCAGCCGGCACCGGGAGGAGATGGACAGCCCCATCACCTCGGCGCACTGCCGGCACTGCCGGAAATAGGAGCTCTGGACAGCCGTCCACTCCTTAGCCAGCTTCTCGTCCCTGGCCCGGATGGCGGCGGAGGCCAGCCTGTCCGACCGGAGCCACCGCTCCCGGGCTACCAGGAACTGGCCCAGCACATCCCGGTCCAGCTCCGTGTAAAGGCCGGCCTGGCGCAGGATCTCCCCGATCTCCCGGAACTCAGCGTGGAACTTCTTCCCCAGCCACCGGGGCGGCTCCGCCCGGTCCGGCGGCTGCACATGGACCTCCTGGTCCCTGCGCTGGTCCTCCTCCGTCTGGGAAAAATGCTTTTTTCCCCTGGCCTTCACCAGATCCGTGGGCTGTCTCGGTCCTGGCATCCCGCATCACCTCCCTGCTCCTATGCCGCCGTCAGTTCTTCCGCCCGGTCCGCCACCCGCCGGCAGGCCGTTTGGTAGTAATTCAGTTCCCGCTCAAAGCCGATGAACCTCCGCCCGGTATTCAGCGCCGCCACAGCTGTGGTCCCGCTCCCCATGCAGTTGTCCATCACCAGGTCTCCCGGGTCCGTGTAAGTGTTCACCAGATACTCCATCAGCTCCAGCGGCTTCTGCGTGGGATGCTCCCGGCGCCCCCGGAAGGGGAAGCGAAGGATCGAGCGGGGGTAGTTGGTGTAGGTCTGCACACATGCCCGCCCCAGGCTGTGATAGACATTTCCTCCCCGGCGGGCAGCCGCCTTCTGGATTGGCTTCTCCAGCTTGATCAGCCCCTGGGGGTGATAGGTCGGAAGGTGCCTGTAAAATACCAGTATCAGCTCATGAGACCGCAGGGGCTGCCTGTGGCAGTTGGCAAAACCCACTGGAGCCGATTTCTCCCAGACCAGATCATAGCGGAACAGTTTTCTGGCGCTGTTGATCAGGTCCGTCGCAAAGGGTTGGGCCGCCATCAGCACCGCGGCCCCTCTCGGCTTCAGCACCCGGCGGTACTGCGCCCACAGCGGTTCAAACGGGATCACAGTATCCCAGGAGCAGTCTGTAGTGCCATACGGCAGGTCGCAGAGGATCAGATCCCCGCTTCCGCTCTCCACCCGCTCCATGCCCACCAGGCAGTCGCTGTGGTAGAGCTGTATCTGCCGCTTGATCGTTTCTCGATCCATCACTTTCGCCTCCCATCTCATGGGGAAATTTTTTCGCGCAGCGGGATGCCTGCGGTCTTGCACACTTTCACGCAGACTTTTTTGACCCGGGGGGAGGGTCTGAGGCCGAAGGCCTCCCTGCGCCCGGATAGGCGCATGCCCAGCCGCGCGCCTGCGCCCAAGCGTCCCGCCATGTCTCCCGTGCAGTGCTCAAAAAAAGCCCCCCGTTTTCCGCTGCTCCAAGGCCGTCTTGCGGTCATGGCAGCGCTTGCACAGGCTCTGGTGGTTGGCCGGGTCGATGAACAGCGGCCAGCTCCCCCGGTGCGGCTTGATGTGGTCCACTACCGTGGCCCAGATACGGTCACCACGCTTGGCGCACTCGCGGCAGAACGGCTCCCGCAGGAGCTGCGCCGGGCGCAGGTCGTCCGTCCAGATAGGCAGGCTGTACCAGCTGTGATACTCCGCCGAGACCCGGCGAGGGGCTTTCTGAGGCTTGTGCTTGGGACAGTACCCCTCCCGGGTCAGGGCGGCACACCCCGGGTGTCGGCACGGCCTGAGCGGCTTCAGGGCCATGGGCTATCACCTCCAGGCAAAACAAAAAGCGCCCAAGCCACGACACCCGACTGCTCGGGTTGTCATCGGCTCAGGCGCTGGTCACTTTGGACGCGGGCTCAGGCGCTTCGATATTCACGAGGGTCTCCTGTCCGCAGCGTTTGCACTTGCGTGGCAGGTTTCGGGCGGTCGTGTCTGCGCGGACCTTCAGGAGTTTTCCCCGTTGGCACACCGGGCAGATCACCCATCCGTCCCTCACGATGATTTTACCACAACGCATGTTCGATTGCAAATCTTTTTACCCCCTTTTTCTGAGAAATCAAAGAGAATATACTTACCCCCGAGACCGAAAAGAATAGAAAAGCCTATTCTTTCTTCCGTCTGCGCCGCCGCTTGCTCCTGGCCCGTCTCCGGTCCGGCTGGTAGGGCAGCATATATTTGATCCAGGCAAATTCGCCGTATCCATTGCGGACAGGTCCCTCATTTTGCAGGATCACGGCCTCGGGCGGAGCCGTCAGCGTCACATAGTCCGGGACGGTCTCCGTCTCCGGCTCTGTCCGGGCCAGCCCCAGAGACGGCGTCCAGGTCCGCTCTCCCACCTGTGGGTGTCCCCACTCCCGCGGCTCCTTGGTCAGGTAGCTGGCCAGGTCCTCGTAGGTGTGGCCCTGATTGAACTCCAGCCGCCGCACCTCTACATTGTCTCCATAGATCCAGAGCCGGCGGATCTCCTCCAGGTCCTCTCCGGTGCTGTTGACAACCAGATGGTGGTGGAGCCGGCCGCCAGGACATCCGCCCTCTGTCACATAAATATAGTGGAGCAGCTGTCCTCGGGGCTTTCTGGCCTTCCGCAGTTTGGAGAGGAACGACCGTATTCGCCGGATGGCCGCCTCCCGGTCCTCCGGCAGGTGCGTATCATCATAGGTCAGGGTAATGAACAGGTCCCCGTTGTCAAAATTGGCCGCCAGAGTCCGTTCCAGCTTCTGGAATGAGGTCCTGGCGTTCAGCTTATCCCGGGCGGCGGTAGATGCCCGCTGCTTCTGGGTCCGGGCCCGGGGCGAGTCTCCGGCGGCGGCCGTGGTGTAGACCACCGCGCACACGAGGCGGCCGGCCCGGACCTGCTTCAAGGTCTTACTCACTGGCGGCCCCCTTTCCCTCCAGCTCGTCCAGCGCCCGGCCAATCTCCCGCCACTCCTTGATGGTCGGGGAGGCATTGCCGGTCAGGATGTCCCGGAGCAGGTCGTCCGTGATGCCAAACGTACATTTATCAGAGATCCGGCGCAGACAGCCCAGCCCATTGGCCCCCCGGAACAGCTGGAGCCGTTCAAAGATCCGCCGCTTCTCCGCAGCGTTTCTCCCTGTGCATTGCGGACTGGACGGTTCCGGCTCCTCCGGCACCGGCGGCTCCTCCCCCAGCACCACCGGAGGAATCCACCCAAGCTGCTCCACACAGTAGGTCACATCCTTGCCCAGCACCAGGATTCCTTGGGCAATGGACTCCAGCACATACCGCCGGTAATTCTGGAGCGAGCGCACCTCATTCTGGATAGGCAGCCGGATCACCAGGACGGAGCCCGGCTCTCTCACTCGATCCGGCAAAACCGCTTCATGATCCATTCTTGTCCCCGCTCCCTTCCCTCTTTTGTCCGTGTTTCCCCGTGGCCCAGCAGATTCTCCATTGCCAGGTCAGCTTGACCATTCCGGCCGCCGGACTGCCTGGAGTTTCAATGCAAGGGTTTCTGCCGTCTCACCATCAATATCGCACAGCTCCAGCCGGTGAAGAATATCCTGAGTGGCATCGTTAGCCTCCTGTTCCGACTGCGCCGCCATGTGCATCTGCTGTTCCGTTTCCCGGAGATAGGTCAAAAAATCTTCTAATCCCTGACTTATCATGCTTTATATTCCCTCTCCTTCCGAAGTACGCCTCACTGCCGGGCAAATGGAGCACGGCTTTCCTCCAAAACTCGATGGTGGGTCGTATAGGCACAAGTCGCACGGTGTCAGCGGCTCGTTGCTGGGCTGGAGCGTGGAGAGGGCGGTGGCGGCGGCGTGGCACATCTTAATGCCTTCTGGTCCTCCTGCGGCGCTCTTTAACTGCTCAATCAGCTTCTCAATGTCCATCAGGTGTCCTCCTTTTGCATATCCGCAAGGATTTCTGCCTTGCGATGCATACACCATGCGACGGCAGGGAACGTGAATTCAGCCCCCTGTGTCGAGCATTGTGGCAAAAAGGCGCACTTGTCACAATGCCCAAACACGATGGCCTGAGAGATTGCCAGTCCCTCCGCCTGCTTTTCCGGCGTGTACTGCCGGTCAAACATGGTGATATGTTTTATTCCAGTGCCAGAAATGTCCATCAGGTGTCCTCCTCTCCCTCCGGCTCATCCAGCGGCTCATAAAACGCGCAATGAGCCATGTTCCCCTCCCCGGCAACGGCACAAATATCTCCATCCATGTCAAACACCCGGGAGATCTTCACATATTTCAGACTGCACCCAAAGCACGGGCTTCCATCCTTGTTCCGCCACTTCCGCAGAGGGCGCTTAGAGCGGTGTTTGCAGATCATAGAGCATATCAGGTCAGCCATAGCAATGCTCCTCTCCCTCCGGCGGGCGGCGGTAAAATTTTGCCCCTAAAGTTTCTACGGCGGATTCATAACTTGACCATCCGCAACCATAAATCAGCGATACAGCACCCCATCTTTGCGTCCCAACTAATGCCCAATGACCGCATTGATTCCCAGTGTCTGAGGGGAAAGTCATGTAAACTGGCTCCCCATCCATCTCCCGCAGCTCCTCCAGCGTCAGCGGCTCGTTCGGCGTGGTGAGGGTGGCAATTTTAACCGCCTCGCCGCTCTGCATATCTTTTAGCAAAACGCTCCCATTTTCAATAATGACAGCCAGTTTTTCAGCTGCTATCTCTGCCTTGACCTGCACAACATCAATCGCCCTTGCCATCTTTCAACGCCTCCAATCTCTTCCCCTGTCTGTCCCTCGCCACTGGGGTTATAGGGCGACCACAATTGGGGCAGTAGTGCATATTTCCAGATACATCAATAGGCCCTTCAAAAGGTCCATAAAACTGAACCTCTCCAATTGCTAAACCTGCGTCTTTGCAAGCTTCGCACCCAGGCCACACCTTCTCCACCTGCTCCCGGCTGACGGGCTGGAGGGCGGTGAGGGCAGTACGTATAGCCTCTATGGTTGTTTCAGTGTGTACCTTTCCCCAGTAGGATGTTTCGGTCTCGTGCATTTCTTCAAAGCGTTTCAGCAACGACTCAAAATAGACTATCGCTTCTTCCCGCGTCATCAGTCAATTCCCCCTTCCACCACATTGACTCCTCCTCAAAATGGCAGTTCGCCCTCATCCTCCAGCTCCGAGAACGACTCTCCGGGCTCTGGCGGCAGGCTCTCCTCCGGTGCGTTACCCTCGCTGGGGGCGGCGGCTTTGGCGCCGGCAAAATAGATATTGTCCGCCACCTCCTCCGCCGCCCGCCGGCGTGTCCCATCCCGACCGGTGTAGTCCCGGATCTGGAGCCGCCCCTCTACCACAGCCTGCTGGCCGTTATGGAAATACTGCTGCACAAATTTGGCCTTGGCGTCCCAGGCCACTACATCGATCCAGTCCGTGGCCCGCTCTCCGCTGGCCTTGTCCTTAAAATCCCGATCCACCGCCAGAGAAAACGACGCCACCGGCTTGCCGCTCTGGGTGTACCGCACCTCCGGCTCATGCCCCAGCCGTCCCATGATCACGATCCTATTGAGCATCAGGGTCCTCATTCATCCAATCCTCCCGGGCCTGCTCAAACCAGCTACTCATTCCGCACACCGCCCAATGGCCTCCGCCAGGGCCCGCAGGGCCTTGGCCATCCCCTGGGCTGCGGCCTGGTCCTCCCGGCCCCGGGCCTTCAGGAGCATCCCCCGCATCTTGTTGGCCAGATCCTTGCCCTGGTCAAAGAGGACTTCAAACTGGGCCACGTCCTTGTCCGCCCCCAGGGCGGCCTTTTTCTCCGCTCTGTCCTGCTCCTCCAGCTGGAGCCGGACCTGTTCCAGGGCCTCCTCCGCGTTTTTCTGCCTGGCCTCCGCCCGCTCCTTTTCGTACCGTGCCTTATCCAGCTTGGCCTGCATTATGGACACCGCCACCTGAGCTTCCTCTCGGGCCTTGTCGATGGCCGCCTGGTCCACCACGGTCTCTACAGCCACCTCCACCGGCTGCTCCTTCAGCTCGGCCAGCTGTGCCTCCAGCCTGGCCACAGCCTGTGCAGCCTGCTCCCGGTCCTCCTGCGCCCCAGACAAGCGGACATTGAGCAGCTTCATGTCCTCCTCCATCTTGGCCCGGGCCTGCTCCGCCGCAGCCGCGTCCGCCTTGGCCGCCTCGGCGGCCTGCCGGGCCTCGTCCCGGTCCCGGATGGCCTGCTCCAGCTGGCGGGTGGTCATGTCGATGACATTGTGGTCGGCTACAAATCGCTCCCGCTCATCCGGCGGCAGGGCCAGGAGCTTCAGTGCCTTTGTGGCCCCCAAATCCGCAATCGCTTGCGGATTTGAGAACTCCCGTGCCAGGCGCATGAAATTCTGAGCAGTCTTTTCAGAGTATCCTACCTTTTCGGCCAGCCAGGGTAGCCACTCTCCGTGTGGTAACATGTCCTTGGCCTCGATGAGGCACCGCCCGATGGTCAGGACAGCCTCCCCACCCCGACGCTGGGCCTCCAGAATGTCCTTGGTGATGGTCTCAATGGTCCGCCCGTCTGCCGGCGGCGCCATCGTCTGGGCGATGATCCGCCCCAGATCCGGCTTACTCATGGTCCAGCCCCTCCTTTGTCAGCAGCTCAGCCGCCCACGCCCGGTAGTCTCTGGCGGCGGAGCACCAGGGGCTCCACTGCTGGACGGCCATCCGGGCCCAGGAGCTCTCCGGCACCTTGTCCGTCCTGCGGATGACGGTGTCATATACCGGCACCCGCCCGTCCTCCCGGAGATAGGCCGCCGCATCCTCCACCACCGGGGAGCGGTGCCACTGGTTGACCAGCACCCCGGCCACCCGGATCTCCGGCCGGATATACCGCAGGCTGTCGATCTGCTCCATCAGGTCGGCCACGCCGGTGGCAGAGCAGGCGTCGGACAGCACGGGGATGATGACGGCGTCGCTGGCCAGGATGGCGGACACGCAGGCGGCGGACAGGTTGGGCGGGCAGTCGATGACCATCACGTCATAGGCTCCGTCCTCGTCCACCGCCTCCCGCATGTCCCGCAGGGTCCGGTAGCTCCGGCCACCCTCGCCGCCGGCGGCCTCCAGGTCCAGGGCCCACAGATCCTCCGACGCCGGGAGGACATCCAGCCCCTCCACGTCGGTATGTACCACCAGCTCGTCATAGCAGATAGCCATGCCCCGCATCAGGGCCCCCAGCCCGTCGTACTCCCCCCGTGGGAGCAGGATCTGGGTGGCGTTGGCCTGCCCGTCCGCATCCACCAGCAGCACCCGCAGGTGGCAGCTGGTAGCCAGCACATAGGCCAGATTCACAGCGGTGGTCGTCTTCCCCACCCCGCCCTTTCGGTTGACGATTGCAAATGTTCTCATGGTGATAACTCCTTTGTGTCAATTTTTTGTGAACTCGTCGGGGGTATCCTCCCCTGGGTCCTCCAGCGCTCCAAACTCCATCTGCTTGTACTGCGGCTCCTCCTTGGTCCGCGGGAGCATGATCCCCACGGAGTCTGGCCGGAAGGTCTGGGTCTCGCCACGAAACACCAGCGGGATCTGTCCTGTCTCGCCCTCCTTGTTTTTGGCCACCCGGAGGATACGCCGGCTCCGTAACAGCCCCGGCTCCTCCCGGAAAATGAACATGACCACGTCCGCGTCCTGCTCGATCTGTCCGGAGGAGCGCAGGGAGGCCAGGGTGGGCGGCTTTGGCTTCCCGCCCTCCGGCCGGGACAGCTGGGACAGGGCCACCACCGTGATGTTGAGGTCCTGGGCCATCTGGTGCAGGGCCTTGGAGATGTAAGTCGCCTGGTCAAACTCGGTCTTTCCCGGCGCCCGGATCAGGGTCAGGTAGTCCACATAGATCACGTCGAACCGGTGGGCGAGGGTATAGGCACGGATGTCCTCCACCGTCATGCTGGACGCCCGGATCAGGGAGAGCCTGCGCTTTTTGACCTCGTCCACCTTGCGCTCCAGCTGGAAGTAGTCCTCCTCTGTCAGCTCCCGGCGCTTGATGCGCTGGCTGCTGACCTGGGCCACCATGGAGCAGATGCGGCTGAACAGCTTGGAGGTCTTGGTCTCCAGGGAGAAGAACCCCACCCGCAGTGTCTCCGCCTGGGCGTAGGCCATGGACAGCGCCAGCGCGGTCTTGCCGTCCGACGGGTAGCCGCCCAGCACCACAAAGTCTCCGCCCTCCGCCGTCAGCCCCTCGTCCAGGAAGTCCATCCCCCAGGGTAGATACCGGGGCGTCCGCTCCAGCTCTGCGTAGAAGTCCAGCATCCCCTGCTCCATGTCCACGCACTCCACGCCCCGCCGGTCCATCATCAGCTCATAGAGCCGCGACACCGGTTCCCGGGCCGTCTCCAGGGTGATATCCGTGCCAGCCAGGGCCAGCCCCGCCCGCTGGATCTCCCGGAGCCGGGACTGCTCCCGGACAATGTCCATGTACTCCCGGTAGTTCTGCGCCGTCGGGGTCTCCCGCATCAAGGCCAGCAGGTACTTCCGGCGGCCCGGGTCCGGCCCGCCCATCTGGTTGAGCACACACACCGGGTCGATCTTCTCCCCCGCCAGGTGCAGGGCCCGGATGGCCAGGAACACCTCCTGCCCCATGGGCTCGGTGAAGTCCTCCGGCTGGAGGTTGGTCATCACGTCGCCCACGATCTGCGGGGAGATCAGCATGGACCCCAGCACGCTGGACTGGGCCAGCAGATAGTCCGCCATCAGTCCCACCCCCATCTCTGGGGCGGCATGGACTGCTCCGCCGGGCTCCCGCCCCTGCGCAGAGGGAAGACTGATTTCCAGCTGTTGGCCACAGACTGGCGGATCAGCAGCAGCTTGTCCTCCCGGCGGCCCTCCGAGAGCCTGTCCAGCTCACCCAGGAGCATCTTCACCGCCCGGGCCGAGTTGATGGCCCGGAGCTGGGTCCGCAATTCGATAAACGCCCCCAAGGCCTGGTGCAGCTCCCGGTCCTCCCCCACATAGGCCAGCAGGAGGGGCTTGGCGTCCTCCGCCAGATCGTACTTGCTGGGCCGTTTGCCCCCCTGGGGGGCTTTAGGGGGTTTTTTAGTCTCTTCTTCTGTTAAGTCTTTATTCTGTTGTGGCGGAAAACCCGCTGACGGTGTCTCCCGTTGACGGTTTTCCCCGTTGACGGTATTTTCGGGCAACGGCGTTTTTTCTGCTTCACCGTTGGACGGGTTTCCGGGCAACGGTGGCGCCTCGTCCTGGAGGACGTACACGTTGCCGCCGAACTTGCCGCCGCTGTCATGGGACTGCTCCCGGATCAGGTAGCCCACTGTCTGGAGCTCCTTCAGCAGGCGGCGCACCTTCTCCCGGCCGCATCCGGCCTTGACCGCCAGCCCGGACACGGTGTACTCCCAGTCGTCAGGCAGGGAGACTATCAGGGCGAACAGCCCCCGGGCCTCCAGGCTCAGCCGGTCATCCTGGGCCACCTCCCGGAACAGGACCACATAGCCCTTTTTCCGTCCGCTGCGGACGCTGCTCTCACTCATGGCGGCACCGCCTTCCGCCCCCTCTGTAAACAAATCCGTCCCGAAGACAGACCGCTACACCATTTGTCAGCCGGACCCAGGGCTCCCGGTTATCTGGCGTGACCTCCTTCATCGGATCGATGGGCATGTCGTACTCCTCCGCCCCCCGGAAGCCAATACGGCGCAGTGCCACCCGGCGCCCCGCTGGCTCCAGGTCTTTGAGCACATCCGGCCAGCCGCCGCCGTTGCAGGCCAAAAACAGCAGCTCCTGGCGTTCCACCTCTCGGGCCCACTGTTCCCGTAAATTTTCTGGGATCATCCCAATCCCCCCTTGTCAAACACATGTTCTCGTGGTATAATACAGATGTTCTCATGGTTGACAAACCTCTTTGTCAACTGTCCCGGACGGTTTGAGCGAGCCGTCCGGGACTTTTTATATCCCATCATCCGTCCATCTCCGGCTCGATCAGCGCCAGGGAGCCGTCTCCCCGGACCACGGCCAGCACGATCTCGCCGCCGGCCAGCCGGGCCCGGTAGTTGTAGGTGGACAGACGCTCCACCTCCCTCAGCTGCTCCGGCCCGTACAGCCCCATCAGCTGGTCCGACACATTTGCCGGTGTCGTCATGGTCGTCATCATACTGTTACCTCCCAAAATACACGGCGCAGGCCAGGACAAAGGCCCCAGCCGAAAGCGCCAGCATGCCCCACTCCGCTGCCTCATAGAGCCAGGGGTGTTTTTTCTTCAGTCTGGACCACATGTCTCCGCCTCCCTACCAGATCCCCTGCGCCTGGAGGCACTGGGTGACCACGCGCTGGATGTTCCGGCGGCCCTCCTCCCTCTCTTCTGCGGTGTAAGGGATCTCCCGGTGCCGGATCATGCTCCTGGAGATTCCCATCTTCGGCCCGGCGTCCGAGAATACGGTCCGGTCCACCCGGACGGTCCTCCCCTGCCGGTCCTGGATCTCATGCAGGCCGCTCCATTTCGTAATCGTCAAGGGATACTCCTTGTCCCCGTTTGACTCCGTAGTCTGCGTCACCTCCACGACCAGGTCGGCCTTCACAGCCTTCTCCCCGTCTATGTAGATCACCGGGGTCCCCATGGGCGGGCTGGCCTCAAAGGTGACCGACTCCGTTACCTGGACCAGATTTCCATCCTGGTCCTCCACCTGATGAGGGCCCACCCGGCGAATCACTTTGACCCGGTACTCCTTCCGGGTCACGATGTCATACCAATAGTCCATGGTCTCTGTTACTTCCACGCCGGTCACCTCCCTCGTCATGGTATTCATCGGCGCTTGTCCGTTTTCGTGCTGCCGTCACTCGAACATTCGTCTTGTCCCCTTCCCCCGCCCGTGGTAAAATATGGGCGGTAGGAAGGAGGTGACATTATGGTTGACACTGAAAAGTTACGTCAGGCTATCCATCGGTTTGAATTAAGTTCAGCCCCGCACTCATGGAGCCAAAGCAAACCCGCAACTACCGGGGATATAAACAAACTCCGTGACAGCATTAAGACCGTTTTGACAGCATTTGTAGATGAATTGGAGAAACTTTAACATGAAAAGCCGTCAGTTGCCGCTGGCGGTTTCTTTTTTGCAGACCTCAATTACACCAAGTTCTTTCAGTCTGCCATAGCAACTCCAGATTTTTTCCTCCGCATCCTTCAGATCCTCAAAAATCGATTTCAGTTCTTCATCATCAATCTTGAGAACTGCAAGATATTTGCCCATCCCCTCACCCCCTCTCACGCCCCCGGCCCGGCCGGGGGTGTTTTGTTGTCAGGCTCCTTAAAGAGTTCATCAATAGTACAGTGGAATAACACCGCTAATTCGGGCAGTAAATCCGCTCTTGGCTTTGCCAAACCGTTTTCCCATCTTGCTACAGCCTGCTGGCTTACATTGACGGACTCAGCAACCTGCTGTTGTGAGAAACCTATTTTCTCACGCAACACCCTAATGTTGTGCATTAGTTACTTCCCCTTTTGTTTTAACTACTTTTTGTTGTGCGTTTAATATAGTACTATTTTTTGTTGTTGTCAATAGCAAATTTTATTTTCTCTATTGCGATTTACAATTTTATGTTGTACTCTAGTAGCAACAGGGGGTGGAATCAGTGTTTAGTACTCAGCTGCGCAAGTATCGGTTGGCTGCTGGTTTAAGTCAAAAAGAACTCGCAGGCAAATTATTTGTAAGTCAGCAGGCCGTTGCCAGATGGGAGACTGACAAAGCAACTCCAAACCCCGAGACAGTGGTAAAACTGGCAAAAATTTTTGGGGTCACTACCGATGAATTGCTTGGTAAAGAACTGGTTTTAGGTGGAGAAGGCAATGCCAAGCAGAATTTCAGGGAAAACCTTCAGGCCGCCTTCTGGGGTGGCGAGAAGGATCTGACCCAGGAGGACCTGGACGCCATGTGGGACGATGTGGAACGATTTGCCGCCTTTGTCGCCCAGAAGCGCCGGGAGGAGAAAGAGAAACATGACTGATCTGCTGGATCTCTACGGTCTGGCCGAGGAACACGGGACAGAGATCTATTGGTTTGACCTGGGGACCGCAGAATCCCTCTCGCTTCCGTTGGAGGACGGCTCCTGTGCCATCGCCATGGACCCCTGGCGGATGTCCACTCTGGCCGATGAGAAGGTCAAGCTGGCCCACGAGCTGGGCCACTGCGAGACCGGCTCCTTTTATAACCGCTATGCGGCCCGGGATGTCCGCCAGAAATATGAGAACCGGGCAAACAAATGGGCATACAAAAAGCTCGTCCCGCAGGACGAGCTGGCAGAAGCCTGTCTCCAGGGATATCGTGAGCCCTGGGAACTGGCCGAATATTTTGGCGTGACAGAGTTTTTTTTACGCAATGCTCTGGAATTTTATCGCAATTCTTCCATTTTAGTTTAGCCTTGTAACTGCTAGGTAGCAGAAAAAATAGAGAAAAGAGGGCATATTATGGACTTTATCGATCAACTGAAACAATTTTCTAAGCGAGTAGAAAGTATGAAAGATTCTATCCAAACAGAAGAAGCCACAAAAACTGCTATCATCATGCCTTTCTTTGCCATGCTCGGCTACGACGTATTCAATCCACAAGAGTTTGTTCCAGAGTTTACAGCAGATGTGGGAATCAAAAAAGGGGAAAAAGTTGATTATGCCATTATCAAAGAAGGGGAGCCCGTTATCCTGATTGAGTGCAAATCTATTCAGGAGAATCTGGATCGTCACGACTCTCAGCTATTTCGTTACTTTGGTACTACAACGGCAAAATTTGCAATTCTTACAAATGGCCTTATCTATCGCTTTTATACCGATTTGGACAGCCCCAACAAAATGGATGATGATCCCTTTTTGAGCATCAACATTTTAGATATCCGTGAAAATCAAGTCCCCGAGCTAAAAAAGTTCAGTAAGGGAGTATTTGATATTGATTCTATTTTCAGCACTGCTTCTGAACTAAAATATGTACATGAATTTAAGAGCATCTTTACAAACCAATTAGACACTCCTTCAGACGACTTTATTCGCTTTTTCCTGCAAGGATGCTACTCTGGTGCAAAGACACAAAATGTCATTGAAAAGTTTCGTCCTATTTTGAAAAAGGCTCTCAATGATCTTATCAGTGAAATGATGAATGATAAGATCAAAGTTGCTTTGGGTGGAACTGGTGGCAGTGTTTCAGTTACGGACCAAAAGGCACCAGACGATAATCCTGCTCCACAAGATCCGGTTGAACCCGAGAAAAAAACCAGCTCGATTGTTACTACAGAGGAAGAACTGGAAAGCTTCTTCATTATCAAAAATATGCTCTCTGATATCGTAGATATCCATGATATCACCTATAAGGATACTGAATCTTATATCAACATCCTCTATAAAGGAAACTCTAGAAAATGGATTTGTAGACTTCGTCTTACCGACAATCAGAAAACGTTAATTATTCCAGACGAAAATAAAAAAGAGACTAAATACAGCCTATCCGATATATACGATTTAAGTCAATACAAAGATAACTTGTCGGAAGTTCTGAATCGTTATCTATGAAAGAAGTCCTCACCATGACCGAAACAGACCTGGCCGCCGCGCTCCGCCACTGCATTGATGACTGCGGCTGCTCCTGGCCCACCGCCTGTCAGATCCTCAGCCGGATGGCCGGACGGACCTATACCCTGGCAGAGCTCCGGGACCTGTACCGGCGCGCATGACCAAATCCGCCCACGTGGACGGATTTGCCCGTAAAGTCAAAAGTTCCCCTGCCGCCCCACCCCGGGGCGGCATCTCAAAACCGCCACACTCGAACATTCGTTTTCTTTCGACACAGGAGGCGCTATGGATCACCGTACTGTCATGGATCTGGCCGGCACAGATGCGGCCGCCTATATCCGCAAAAGCCGCCTGGAGGAGGGCATGGACACCCAGGAAGTCCTGTCCAAGCACCAGAAGGCCCTCGTGGAGTATGCCGCCGCCCACCAGATCCACCTCATTGAGATCTATCCGGAGGTGGTCAGCGGAGAATCCCTCTATGCCCGGCCCCAGATGCTCCGGCTCCTCCAGGATGTGGAGGAGGGCCGCTATGACGCCGTGCTGTGCATGGATCTGGACCGGCTCTCCCGCGGCCGGATGAAGGACCAGGGCATCATCCTGGACACCTTCCGGGAATCAGACACGCTGATCATCACACCTGAAAAAGTCTATGACCTGTCAGACGACATCGACGAGGAATACGCCGAGCTGAAGACCTTTATGAGCCGCCGGGAGTACAAGATCATCAACAAGCGGCTCCAGCGCGGCCTGCGCCAGTCTATCCAGGCGGGGTGCTACGTGGCCAACGCCCCCTATGGCTACCGAAAAACGGTCATCGACCGCAAGCCCACCCTGGAGATCTACGAGCCGGAGGCGAGATTCGTCCAGATGATGTTCAGCCTCTACGCCCAGGGGTTCGGCTGCACCTCCGTGGCCCGCCAGGTCAACGCGCTGGGCGCCAAACCCCACCGCTCCGCCGAATTTAACCGCAGCAGCGTCAATATGATCCTCCGAAACCCCACCTACATCGGCAAGATCGTGTGGGACCAGAAGAAGCACATCCGAAAGGGAGCCCGCGGAAATCCCAAGCATATCACCATCTACCAGCCCCCGGAGAAGTGGACCATCACCGACGGCCTGCATCCCGCCATCGTGGACCGGGAGCTGTTCGACCGGGTCCAGGCGATCATGGCGGGCCGCTACATCCCCTCCAAGCGGGATGGCACAGTAAAGAGCCCGCTGGCCGGACTGGTCAAGTGCGCCAACTGCGGCATGAACATGCAGCGCATGGTCATGAAGCGGTACCCCTATCTGCTCTGCACCCGCCCCGGCTGCTGTGCCAGCACAAAATTCGAGCTGGTGGAAAAGCGGGTCCTGGACTCCCTCCAGGATTCGCTGGATCAGCTTTCCGTGCGCAAGCCCGCCTCCGGTGTGCAGGATACCTCCCCCCTGGAGCTCTCCCTGCTGGCCGTCCAGAAGGAGCTGGCCGGCGCCAACCGCCAGAAAAACCGTCTCTATGAGCTGCTGGAGCTGGGGGAGTATGACATCCCCACCTTCCGGGAGCGGATGGAGGCGGTCAAGGGGAAGATCGCCGCTCTGGAGCGCAAGGAGACGGAGACCCGCCGCACCATCGACCACGCCAAAACGGCTGACCCCCAGGCCCTGGCTCAGCGGATCAGAGCCGTCCTGGATGCCTACGGGAGCAGCGACAATGCCCAGCGCAACGCACTCCTCAAATCCGTGATCGATCAGGTGTGGTACTCCAAAGCCAAAAAGACAAAGCCCAATGATTTTGACATCCAGCTGGATCTAAAGCCCTTCTGATCCCCGCAAAGCCGCATGATCCCTGGGTTTTTTATAATATATAAAGCGCTATATCTTCCGATAAAGACTGCATTGAGGATCTGCGGGTCTATCCCACCTGCGGGTCGCAGGAGGTCCTTGACCGGGCCCTGTCGGTCAAGGCCGGGACAGCCGAGCTGCTGTACGCCTACATCGATGTGGAGCCCGTAGGGTTCAACCGCGGGTTCTATACCGTGGATGTGCGGTATTTTTACCGGATCACCGCTGATGCGTTCATCGGGGCCGCCCGCCCCATCGAAGTATGCGGTCTGGCCGTATTTGACAAGCGGGCCATCCTGTTCGGCAGCGAGGGGGGCGCCAAGTCCTTCAGCTCCGACTCCCCCAGCGTGTGCAGCTGCCAGGATCTGATGGGCAGCAGTCTCCCCACCGCACACGTGGAGGCCATTGCCTACAAGAGGCCGTGTCCGGGCCACCGGCGTCAAAAGCCGGTTGACAGATCCCGCTCTCTCCTCTATACTCCCAGATACACCCCTGACATCCCCTGTATCCCGTTCCCGTCCCCTGGGCCGCGGGAGAACCGGAGCGTTTTTATCACACGATAATAAAAGGAGGACTCACCCATGGATCAGATGGAGATCCGGCAGCTCGTCGCCCGGCAGAGGGCCTATTTTCAGAGCGGTGCGACCCTGCCGGCCAGGGCGCGCGTTGAGGCCCTCCGCGCCCTGAGGTCCGCAGTGGCTGCCCGGGAGGAGGAGCTGAACGACGCCCTCCGGGCCGACCTGGGCAAGAGCGCCTTTGAGAGCTATATGTGCGAGGTGGGCATGGTCCTCAGTGAGCTGACCTATATGATCCGCCGCACCCCCGCCTTCGCCGCTGACCGCCGGGTCAGGACCCCCCTGGCCCAGTTCGCCGCCCGGAGCTATGTCAAGCCCTCCCCCTACGGCACCGTCCTCATCATGAGCCCGTGGAACTACCCCCTGCTCCTCACCCTGGACCCCCTGATCGATGCCCTGGCCGCCGGAAACACTGCGGTGGTCAAGCCCAGCGCATACTCCCCCGCCACCAGCCGGGTCATCGCCCGGCTCCTGGCGGAGTGCTTTCCCCCGGAGCATGTCTCGGTGGTCACCGGAGGCAGGCAGGAGAACGCCTGCCTGCTGGAGCAGAAGTTCGACTATATCTTCTTCACAGGCAGCCAGGCAGTGGGCCGGGAGGTCCTGCTCCACGCCGCTCAGTACCTCACGCCGGTCACCCTGGAGCTGGGAGGAAAGAGCCCCTGCATCGTGGACGAGACTGCGGATCTGAAGCTGACCGCCCGGCGCATCGTCTTTGGAAAATACCTCAACTGCGGCCAGACCTGCGTGGCCCCCGACTATCTCCTCTGCCAGGAGAGTGTCAAGGACGCCCTGCTGGAGGAGATCGTCCGGCAGATCACTGTCCAGTTCGGCCCCGCCCCCCTGGACAGCCCCAGCTACGGGAAGATCGTCAACCAGAAGCACTTCCAGCGCCTGCTGGGGCTGATCCAGCCGGAGAAGGTGGTGTGCGGCGGCACCTGGCAGGAGGAGGCCCTGCGCATCGCTCCCACGGTGATGGACGCCGTCACCTGGCAGGACCCGGTCATGGGGGAGGAGATCTTCGGCCCCATCCTCCCCGTCCTCACCTTCTCCCACATCCCGGAGGTGCTGGAGCTGCTGAAGGACCGGCCCAAGCCCCTGGCCCTCTACCTGTTCTCCAGGAACAAAGGGCACATTCGCGCCGTGACAGAGCGCTGCTCCTTCGGCGGGGGCTGCGTCAACGACGTGGTCATCCACCTGGCCACCAGCGCCATGGGCTTCGGCGGGGTGGGCGAGAGCGGGATGGGGGCCTACCACGGCAGGGTGGGCTTCGAGACCTTCTCCCACCGCAAGAGCATCGTGGACAAAAAGACCTGGATGGACCTGCCCATGCGCTACCAGCCCTATCTGCCCCTCCACGAGAAGCTGATCCGCCGCTTCCTCCGCTGATCCCTCCGCCCCTCCGCCCTGACGGCCCGGAGGGGCTTTTTTTGCCCCGCCAGGGATATCTCCTCCGCCGCCCCCATACACATGACTGGGGTGATCGATATGCTGCACTATACCTTTTTTCCACAGGACCAAAAGACGCTGGAGCGGCTGCTGTCCCAGCTGATCGCCGCCAGACTCCTCGCCCCGCCCCGGAAGGAGGACAGGAGATGAGGATGGTGGGGTACGGCCGGGTCAGCACCGACCACGAGGAACAGCGGGACAGCCTGGAGCACCAGCAGGCCTTTTTCCAGGACTTCGCCCGGGCCAGGGGCCACACCCTGGTCCGGGTCTATGCCGACCAGGGGATCTCAGGCAAGTGGCTGAAAAAGCGGGACGGCTTCCTCCAAATGCTCCGGGACGCGGAGCGGGGGGAGTTCGAGCTGGTGGTGGTCAAGGACATCTCCCGCTTCGCCCGGAACACCGTGGACTCCCTGGAGAGCATCCGCAGGCTGAAGGCCCTGGGCATCGAGTGCATCTTTGTCAACAACTCCCTCAAGGTGCTGGGGGAATCGGAATTCATCGTCACCATCATGGCGGCCATCGCCCAGGAGGAGAGCGCCAACCTGTCCAAGCGGGTGAAGTTCGGGAAGGACATCACCTCCCGGAAGGGGAGGGTGCCCCCCCGCATCTACGGCTACGACCGGCTGGACAACTTCACCCTCCGGATCGTCCCGGCGGAGGCGGAGGTGGTGCGGGAGATCTTCCGCCTCTACCTCCAGGGCCTGGGCTGCCGGAAGATCGCCCAGGCTCTGGAGGAGCGGGGGGCGTCCACCAAACTGGGGGCCAGCTGGAACAGCCGCGGGGTGCGCCGCGTCCTGGAAAATCCCATCTACTGCGGTCATTATGTCAACCACAAATACACCGTGAGCGACTTCCTCTCCGGCCAGATCCAGCGTCTCCCTCCGGACATGCACTACCACCACGACAGGCCGGAGTGGGCCATCGTCTCCCCTGACACCTTTCAGGAGGCGGCCCGGCTGATGGAGCAGCGTCGGCGGAAGTCCGGCTCCGCCTCTCCCACCCGATACAGCGGCCGCTACCCCCTCTCTACCCTCATCCGCTGCCAGAGCTGCGGCCGCGCCTTCACCCGCCGCCGGGTGGCCTACCCCTCCGGGCGGCAGTATGTCTACTGGCACTGCCCCATCCACAGCGAGTATGCTGGCAGCCGCTGCGGCAACGGCACCATCCTCCCGGAGGAGGGGCTGCTGGACCAGCTCCGGGCCTGGCTGGCCGCCCAGATCTCCTCCCCCGCCGCGCTGGCGGAGGCGGTACGCCTCCGGCTGGACGCCCGCCCCTCCCGGCCTGCGGAGGACCCTGCCGCCGCTCTCCGGCGCCGTCTGGACCAGCTGGAGGGCCAGCGTGCCCGCTATCTGGATCTCTACGCCGGCGATCTGCTCTCCATGGAGGAACTGCGCCGGCGGCTGCGGCTCCTGGCGGAGCGGGGCGCCCGCCTCCGGGAGGATCTGGACCGGCTGACGCGGGACCCGCCCAGGGATCTGGAGGCGGAGATCACGGAGCAGGTCCGCCGCGTCCTCTCCCTGGAGGACATCACCAACGAGGAGCTGCGGCAGCTGATCGACCGCATCACGGTGAGCGAAAAGGGGGATGTGTCCATCTACCCCGCCCGGCCGGCGGAGGAGCCTCCCGCCGCCCCAGGTGCTTTTGTAGGCAATGGCTGAGGCCGTGGACCCCATCATCCTGAACATGAAGCTGGTAGACGTATGCCAGTGCCGCCCCTGCGACTGTTCCCTCACCGAGATCCCCCAGGCCATCCTGGACTGCTTCGGGGACTCCCTCACCCAGGGCGGCGACGTACACCGCCTGTACGTCACCCTGGGCCAGTTCTCCATCATCCGCCTGGAGCGGGACACCCAGCTGCTCATGCCGGTCTACGACTACTGCATGCCGGAGAAGGAGTGCGACTGCGGCAGCGACTGCAGCCAGGAGGACCCCTGCGAGGTCTTCCGGCAGGTCAAGTTCCCCGTGGACGAATTCTTCCCGCCCAACAGCAGCTGCAGCCGCAACTGCTCCCGCAGCTGCTGACCCCCCAAAACCTCCCCTCCTGCCGGAGGGGAGGTTTTTCTTGCAGTCCCTCCCAAATTGTGCTATGGTAGCTCCAGTCTATTTGATGCAGGAAAGAGGAGATCCTGATGAGAAGATCAGACAGAGCCCGGGACCGGAGCTTTGCCTTTGACGTGATCGACCGCTGCGGGCACGGCGTCGCCGCCCTCTCCACCGGCGGAGAGGGCCCCTACTGCATCCCCCTCTCTCTGGTGCGGGTGGGGGACGACCTGTTTTTCCACTGCGCCCTGGAGGGCCGCAAGCTGGACCTGCTTCGCCGGGACCCCAGGGTGTGCATCACCTTTGTGGCCGCCGACCAGCCCGCCTACCTCCCGGAGAGCAACATGTACACCACCTTCTTCCAGAGCGCCGTGGTCACCGGCACCGCCTTTGAGGTCACAGACCCCGGCCAGAAGACCGCTGCCCTGCGGGCCCTGTGTGAAAAGATGACCCCCGGACATATGGAGGGCTTTGAGGAGGCCGTCCGCCGCAGCCTGACGTCCACTGCCGTCTGGGGCATCCATATGGAGGAGGTCACAGGCAAGGAGAAGGCGCGGAAGCGGTAAAGATCCCGGAAGCCTCAAAAGCCTCGGCGCCCCGATGATTCGGAGCGCCGAGGCTTTTCTCACATCAGTGGGGCGAAGATGCGCAGGACGCTGCGATAGAGCTGGACCAGGATGTTCAGGTGCCTGGCCCGACGCAGGCTGATGGCCTCGCACTGCTCCAGGGTCTTCTCAAAGTCCGCCTTGATGTCCGCGATGCAGGGGGCATCACACAGCCAGACACCGTCCTCAAAGTGGAGGAAGAGGCTGCGGTAGTCCAGGTTCACGGTGCCCACCGTGGCATACCGCCCGTCCACCACAAAGTTTTTGGCGTGGATGAAGCCCGGCGTGTACTCGTAGATCTTCACCCCAGCCTCCAGCAGAGGCGGATAGTGGGCCTTGGTCACCTCGAACACGGAGCGCTTGTCCGGGATGTGGGGGGTGATGATGCGCACATCCACCCCCGCTTTGGCGGCGTTGCACAGGGCCGTGTTGGTGGCCACGTCCACGATCAGATAGGGCGTGGTGATATAGATATAGTCCCGGGCCCGGGAGATCATGTTCAGGTACACCGCCTGCCCCACTTTCTCGTGGTCCAGGGGCGTATCCGTGTAGGGCTGGACCCAGCCGGAGCCGGGGAGCCGGGGCATGGACTCGGGCCGGAACAGGTCGAAGTCCTCCTCCCAGCCGGAGCAGTAGTCCCACATGGACAGGAACATGACGGTCATGGACCACACCGCCTCCCCCCGCAGGAGGATGGCGCTGTCCTTCCAGTGGCCGAACCGCACCCGGCGGTTGATATACTCGTCCGCCAGGTTCATCCCCCCGGTGAAGCCCACCTTCCCATCGATGATGCACAGCTTCCGGTGGTCCCGGTTGTTCATCCGCAGGGTCAGCACCGGGACCAGCCGGTTGAACACCCGGCACTGGATGCCCCGGGCCGCCATCTGGTCATTATAAGTGCGGGGCAGGGTGAACATGCAGCCGAAGTCGTCATAGATCAGCCGCACCTCCACCCCGGCGGCGGCCTTCCGCTCCAGGATGTCCAGGATGGCGTTCCAGCACTCCCCCTCCTGGAGGATGAAATACTCCAGGAAGATGTAACGCTCCGCCTTCTCCAGCTCCTCCAGCATCCGCACGAAAGCCAGGTCGCCCACCGGGAAATACTCGGTCCGGGTGTTGGTGTAGGCGGGGCAGGAGGCGTACCGCTCCAGATAGCGGATCTGGCCCACCGCGTCCTCATCCAAATGGGTCAGCCTGTCCGCCTTGAAATCCCCCCGCAGCACCTCGTTGCTGCGCTCCGCAATGCCCTTCATCTTCCGGCGGGTCCGCTCAGAGATCCGGTTGCCGCCCAGCAATAGGTAGAGGATGCCCCCGAACACCGGGAACGGCAGGATCACCACCAGCCAGGCGATCTTATAGCCCGGCTCGCTGCGGTCACTGACGATCCACACCGTAGCCAGGAAGCTGACGAAGATGCAGAACCAATAGAAGTAGTCAAAATGGGCGGTAAATTCGTTGACCATCACGAACAGCACCGCGACCTGGGCCACCAGGGCCAGCCCCGCCAGCACGGAGCGGTGGAAGAGGATATATTTGATTTTTCTCCATTTCATGTTGGAAGCGCCTCCTGCCCCGTCTCTCTTTCTCTCCGGGAGGTGGGTCACTGGACCACCACATTCTCCTCCCCCAGCCGCTCTCTCAGGTCGGCCAGCAGGGAGGGGTGTATCATACAGTATCCCTTGGACTGCTTCCGGATATCCTGGTAATACAGCACCACCGGCTGCTCCCCCGGGAAAAAGGAGAGGGCCAGCTTCACCTTTCGGGTCCTGGGGTCGTCCGGGCCGGGCAGGCGGATGAAGAGCTTCCGCTCCCCCGCCTCCCGCCGCTCCTCCGCCTCGGGTGTGTCCAGGGGGCGGATCTCGTCCGCCATCAGCTGTGGCTCCTTCTCGTCCCGGACGGAGATCCTGCCGCTGGCCAGGATAGCCTGGTTCTCCCGGATGTATCCGCCGCTCTGGTCCAGGGCGCGGGCAAAGACCAGCAGCTCCATCCCCCCGGTGTCGTCCTCCAGGCTGACATAGGCCATCAGGGTATTGTTCCGGGTGGTCCTGGTTTTATATGTGGAGATCACGCCAGCCACCTTCACCATCTGGCCGTCCCGGTAGACGGCGGGACCGTCCTCCCGGGCGAAGTCGCTCAGAATGGAGCCGATGGTCACCGCCCCCCTGCGGCGGGCCGCCTCCCGATAGGCGTCCATGGGGTGGCCGGTGAGGTAGAGACCGGTGACCTCCTTCTCCATGGTCATCAGCTGCTGGGGGGTGTACTCAGGGATATTGGCCAGGTGGAGAGCCGGCAGGGCCGCCTGCTCCGCCTCCCCGCCCCCCATTCCGAACAGGTCCATCTGGCCCTCCACGTTCCGCTTGCGGCTGGCGGCGATGCCGTCCAGCACCTGGCCGAAGACCTCCATCAGCTGGGAGCGCTTACAGCCCATGCGGTCAAAGGCGCCGGACTTGATAAGGCTCTCCAGCACCCGCCGGTTCAGATCATGGTCGAACATGCGGTCGCAGAAGTCCATAAAGTCTGTAAAGGGTCCACCCTTGCTCCGCTCTTCCAGCAGGCTGTTGATGACGCTCCGGCCCACACCCTTCAGGGCCACCAGGCCGAAGCGGATGCCCCCCTCGGAGACGGTGAAGTCCGCCTCCGACTCGTTGATGTCCGGGGGCAGCAGGCTGATGTGCCACTCCTTGCACTCGGCGATATACTCCGCCACCTTGTCGCTGGAGTCCAGCACCGAGGTGAGCAGGGCGGCCATGTACTCCTTGGGGTGGTGGCACTTGAACCAGGCCGTCTGATAGGCCACCACGGCGTAGCACACCGCGTGGGCCTTGTTGAAGGCGTAGTTGGCAAAGTCGTAGATCTCGTCGTAGATGCTCTGGGCCACCGCCTCGGGGATGCCGTTGGCGGCGCAGCCGGCGATGCTCCGCGCCGGGTCCCCGTGGAGGAAGGTCTCCCGCTCCCGCTCAATGTCCTTCACCTTTTTCTTGGACATGGCCCGGCGCACCATGTCCGCCTGGCCCAGGGAGTAGCCGCCCAGCTGCTGGAAGATCTGGATCACCTGCTCCTGATACACGATGCAGCCGTAGGTGTTGGACAGGATGGGCACCAGAGCGGGGTGCTTGTAGGTGACCTTCTCCGGGTTGTGCTTGCAGGCGATGAACCGGGGGATGGACTCCATGGGGCCCGGACGGTAGAGCGCGATGATGGCGGTGATATCCTCGATGCTCTGGGGCTTCAGGCCGATGCACACCCCGGTCATGCCGGCGGACTCCATCTGGAACACGCCGGAAGTACGCCCCTCAGAGAGCATCTGGAAGGTGGCCGGGTCATCCTCCGGGATCTGGCTGGTGTGGAAGTCCGGGTGGCTGCGCCGGACCAGCCGGGCCGCGTCGTCCAGCACCGTCAGGTTCCGCAGGCCCAGGAAGTCCATCTTCAGCAGGCCCAGCTCCTCCAGGGTGGTCATGATGTACTGCGTGACTACCAGGTCGTCGTTTTTGGCCAGGGGGACATAATCGCTCACCGGCCGGCTGGTGATGACCACCCCGGCGGCGTGTGTGGAGGTGTTCCGGGGCATGCCCTCGATGGCCCTGGCGGTGTCGATGAGCTTTTTCACCTGAGGGCTGCCGTCGTAGGACTCCTTGAGCTGCTTGGACAGCTTCAGGGCGTCCTCCAGGGTGATATGCAGGGCCCCCGGCCCGCTGGGGATCTGCTTGGCGATCACATCCACGTCGGCGTAGGGCATGTTCAGCACCCGGCCCACGTCCCGCACCGCCGCCCGGGCGGCCATGGTGCCGAAAGTGACGATCTGGGCCACGTGGTCCGCCCCGTACTTTTGGGCCACGTAGTCGATGACCTCCTGCCGGCGGCGGATGCAGAAGTCGATGTCGATATCGGGCATGGTGACCCGCTCCGGGTTCAGGAAGCGCTCGAAGTACAGGCTGTACTTCACGGGGTCCAGGTCGGTGATGTTCAGGCAGTAGGACACCATGGACCCCGCCGCCGAGCCCCGCCCCGGCCCCACGGGGATGCCGTGGCCCTTGGCGTAGGCGATGAAGTCGGAGACGATGAGGAAGTAGTCCACAAAGCCCATCTTGCGGATCATGTCCATCTCATAGCGCAGCTTGTCCAGATACTCCTGGGGCTGGGAGGGGTAGCGCCAGCGGAAGCCGTCCATGCACAGCTTCTCGAAGTAGGCGTCCCCATCGGTCCACCCCTCGGGCAGCTGGAAGTGGGGCAGGTGGTACTTGCCGAACTCGAACTCCACGTTGCACAGCTGGGCAATCTTCACGGTGTTCTCCAGGGCCTCCGGGTAATTGGGAAAGAGGGCGGCCATCTCCGCCTCGGTCTTCACGTAGAACTCCTCGGTCTCGAACTTCATCCGGTTTGGGTCATCCACCGTCTTGCCCATCTGGATGCACATGAGGATGTCCTGCATCTCCGCGTCCTCTTTCCGCAGATAGTGGGCGTCGTTGGTGGCCACCAGAGGGATGCCCGTCTCCTCGTGCAGCCGGATCAGCCCCCCGTTCACCTGGCGCTGGACCGGGATGCCGTGGTCCTGGAGCTCCAGATAGTAGCCATCCGCGCCGAACAGTTCCCGCATCTCCAGGGCAACCTCTTTGGCCTTGTCATAGTCCCCTGCAGCCAGCAGCTTGGGCACCTCGCCCCCCAGGCAGGCGGAGCAGGCGATCAGGCCGCCGCAGTGCTCCCGCAGCAGGTCCAGGTCGATGCGGGGCTTGATGTAAAAGCCCTCCAGGAACGCCTGAGAGACCATGTAGGAGAGATTGCGGTAGCCCTCCTCATTCCGGCACAGCAGGACCAGGTGGTGGAAGGAGGAGTCGAACTCGTGGACCTTCTGGAACCGGGTCCGGCCCCTTGGGGCCACATAGACCTCACAGCCGATGATGGGCTTGATGCCCGCCTCCTTGCAGGCCTTGTAGAAATCCACCACCCCGTACATGACCCCGTGGTCTGTGATAGCCACCGCGTCCTGTCCGATCTCCCGGACCCGCTCCACCAGCTTCTTGATGCGGCAGGCGCCATCCAGAAGGGAGAATTCCGTATGCAGATGTAAGTGGACAAAGGCCATAAGCCCCTCCTTCTTCTCCGGAAAAGACGCAAACAAATTTGGAGCAGGACCTCTTGCTGCCTCTTTTCTCTGTCGGTCAGGTCTGTTCTTCTCAAATCCTATACAGCAGGGCGGCCCCACGGAGACGCCGGTCGGGGCCGCCCCACGGCACACATCACAAAGAGTCTCTATTTCCGAAGGACCTTCTCCAGCGGCTTTCCCTTTGCCAGCTCGTCGATCAGCTTGTCCAAATACCGGATCTTCCGCATCAGTGGGTCCTCGATCTCCTCCACCCGGACGCCGCAGACGGTCCCTGTGATCTTCCCGCAGCTGGGGTTCATCCGGGGCGCCTCCCGGAAAAAGGTCCCATAGTCTATGTCCAGGCTGAGCTGCCGCTCCAGGCCCGCCCGGTCGTATCCGGTCAGCCAGCAGATGACCTTATCCACCTCCTGCCGGGTGCGGCCCTTCCGCTCCGCTTTGGCCGTCAGCAGTGGATATATCTTCGACAGCTTCATGGAGAATACTTTTTCCTGTTCCATATCATCCCTCCGCCGCCTTTTTCAAGGGTCTCCCCTGCCAGATGGCATATCGTCCAAAGGCCTCCATTTATTCCCCGCGGCTCCTCCGCTTTGCTATCATGCCCGCTGTGATCTGACACAGCCGGGTAAACAGGTATCCCAGGGCCGCGCCGATAAAGTTCAGGATGGAGTCGTCCACATCTGCCGCGCCGGTGGCGGTCACCCACTGGATGTACTCCACGCCGCAGGACACCAGCGCGGCCAGGGGCAGAAAGGTCCAGAAGTGGCGCATAGGCCGGAACATCACCGGCATCAGCACCCCCAGCGGCACCAAAATCACCACATTGCCCAGCAGATTGGTCACGCTGACAAAGCTGCCCGTCCGCCGGTAGTAGATGATATAGTTTCGGATGGTGTGGAAGGGCTCCAGATTCACAGCCCCGCCATAGCCCCGGTCCAGGTGGAACAGCCCGCCGAAAAACAGCAGCACCGACAGGATGCACAGGTAGTAGAGCAGCAGGACCCACAGGGCCCCCGTGCGGTAACGCCGCCGCTGCTCTCCCCGCAGCTTCCTCAGACGCAGCAGCACCCCGGTCCCTGCCAGCAGCACGGTCAGGATGGGGATCGCCATCTGCACCGGGAGCGAGAGCCTGTCCCCCAGGATCAGCCAGAACAGGTTGACGGCTCCGGCGGTCAGATAACAAATCAAGGTCATAGATCTCTCCCGTGGTATCAGATAGTTTTGCCGGGCCCCGCCCCCTCGCCCCGGGCCTGCCCCAGCTCCACCAGCTTACGCAGCCGATGGTTCAGGGCCGACTTGGTCGCCGGCGGGTCACACAGGGCCGCCAGCTCCGCCAGAGTGTCCTCCGGGTGCTCCAGCCGCAGTCGGGCCGTCTCCCGCAGCTTGTCCGGCAGGCCCTCCAGCTGCCCGGACTGCTCCAGGCTCCGGATCGCCTCCAGCTGGACCTGGGCCGCCTCCACCGCCTTGTCCAGGTTGGCCGCGTCACAGTTCACCCGCCGGTTCACGCTGCCCCGCAGGTTCTTCTCCAGCTTGGCGTTCATGATCTCCATGGCGGCCAGGGGCGCGCCGATGGCGGTAAGGAAGTCCTCGATGCGCTCACTCTGCTTGAAATAGGCGATATAGTTGGCCTTCCGGGTGGCCTCCTTGGGCTGGAAGCCCGCCTCCCGCATCAGGGCGGGCACCTCCCGGCTCACGTTGTAGTGGGAGGTGGACAGCTCCAGGTGATAGGCCTTCCGGGGGTCGGTGACCGACCTCCCCGCCAGGAACGCCCCCCGGAGGAAGGCAGCCCGGCAGCAGGGCTCCTCCAGCACGGCGAAGTTCACGTGGTTTGCCAGACTGCCCGCATCCATCCCGAAGGTCCCGCTCACTGCTGCCAGCTTGGCAGGGTCCGTGATGCCGAAGCTGTACTTCCCCTCCCCATCAGGCAGACGGTCAAAGGAGAGGCGGAACGCCTTGCGGAACAGGATAGGGAGCCGCTGGGCAAATGCCTCGTTCTCCGTGATGATGCGGATCTCCCGCCCGGAAAAGGTGTTGCAGTAAAGCAGAACGCCGTATGCCTCCGCCTGGGTGCAGCATTTCCGGTTCAGCGCCGTCCGGCACAGCTCCCCCTTGGTCTCTCCTGCAAAGGACATGGTCTCACTCCTCAATGATGTACCGCTGTTCGCCCCGGAAGATGCGCACCGCCCGCCGGCGGTACACGTCCAGCACCGCCGCCGCCAGCCGGTCCGGGTCGTGGCGGGCATAGTCGCCCCCCTCCGAGGCCACCGGATACTCCTCCAGCTCCAGCCCCATGGCCCGGATGCGCTCCCGGTCCACCAGGATGGGGGCGGCGTCTTCTTCCCGGTACTTCTCCACCAGGCCGGGACGCACCGGCGCCGAGTTGGCCAGGCACAGGTCCACCAGCCCCGGCGCCCCGTGGGACAGCAGGGCGTCCACATGGTCGGCGGCGGTGTACCCCTCTGTCTCCCCCTCCTGGGTCATGATATTGCACACATAGATCTTCAGCGCCTCGGAGCGGCAGATGGCCTCCACCACCCCCTCCACCAGCAGGTTGGGGATGACGCTGGTGTACAGGCTGCCCGGTCCCATCAGGATCAGGTCCGCCTCCCGAATGGCCTGGAGGGCGGCCTGGAGGGCGGCGGGCCGCTCCGGGAGCAGTGCCACATGGGCGATGCGGCAGTCCTGCTCTTTTTTAAAGGAACTGATCTTGGACTCCCCCACCACCCGGGCCCCGTTCTCAAAGACGGCCTCCAGCTGCACATCGGCGCTGGTCACGGGAAGGATGCGCCCGGTGATGGCCAGCACCTGGCTCATCTGAGCCACCGCCTCCTCAAAGGAGCCGGTCACCCCGTTGAGGGCGGCCAGGATCAGGTTCCCGAAGGACTGTCCGGCCAGGGAGCCCTCCTGAAAGCGGTAGGTGAGCAGCCGCTCCATGATCGGCTCCACGTTGGCCAGGGACTCCATGCAGTGGCGGATATCCCCGGGGGGCGGCATGCCGATGTCCCGGCGCAGCACGCCGGAGCCGCCCCCGTCGTCGGCCACAGTGACCACCGCCGTCAGGTTTTTGGTGTATTTTTTCAGTCCCCGCAGCATGGTGGACAGCCCTGTCCCCCCGCCGATGGCGGTGATCTTGGGGCCGCGCTCCCACTGGTGCAGATTTGGAATGGTGTCCGGCATAGCGGGACCTCCCTTCAAGTTTGCTCTGTCCGCTCCTTACGTCCTGCCCAGGTCCCGGTGGCTCTCCGTCACCGGGTAGCCCCTGCCCCGGATATAGGCCGCCAGCGCATGGGCAATGGCCACCGAGCGGTGGTGTCCGCCGGTGCAGCCCACCGCCACCACCAGTGCCGTCTTCCCCTCCTCCACATATTTGGGGAGGAGAAAGCCCACCAGGTCCTGAAGCTTTTCCAGGAACTCCCCGGCCGCTCCGCCGGAAAACACGTAGTCCCTTACCCCGTCGTCCAGGCCGGTGCGGGGGCGCAGCTCCTGAACATAGTAGGGGTTGGGCAGGAAGCGCACGTCAAAGACCAGATCCGCCTCTCGGGGCAGTCCGTGCTTGAAGCCGAAGGAGGTGACGCTCACCGTCATAGCCCCCTCCTGGCTCCCCCGTCCGAAGAGTCGGAGCAGCTCGCCCCGCAGCTTGGCGGTGGACAGGTCGGAGGTGTCCACCACGAACTCCGCCCGCTCCCGCAGGGGGGCCAGCATCCGCCGCTCCAGGGCGATGGCTCCCTCCAGGGAGTCGCATTCCTCCGCCAGGGGGTGGCTGCGGCGGGTCTCCTTATACCGCTTGATGATCACGTCGTCCGAGGCGTCCATATACAGGATGCGGTAGGGGCACTTCATCCCCTTCAGCGCCTCCAGGGACTGGAACAGGGCGCTGAAATTGGTGCCGGAGCGCACGTCTGTGACCAGTACCACCCGGTCGTACTCCCCCGTCCCGGCCATACCCAGCTCAGCAAATTTGGGGATGAGGGGGGCGGGCAGATTGTCCACACAGAAAAAGCCCATGTCCTCCATGAAGGAGGCCGCCTTGCTCTTCCCCGCCCCGGACAGGCCGGAAATGATGATAAATTCCATGGCTGTACACCTCTTATCTCTCTCTGCCGTCCGCCCCGGACAGCTCCCGGCAGATCAGCGCCCGGGACAGGTACATGGCCCTCAGCCGCCGCTCCAGCAGGGTGTGGCGGGCGGTGCCCCGCGGAAATTTCTTCCGGGCCGCCTCACACTTATGGATGATGGACTGGACGGCCGTCAGCGCCTCGTCCAGCTCCTCTCTCGTATATCCGTCCATCTTACCCCAGCACCCGGATCTCCAGCTCCAGCTCCACGCCGGTCTGGCGCAGCACCTCCTGCCGCACCTGGTCCGCCAGCTCCAGGACATCGGCGCAGGTGGCGCCCCCCCGGTTGATGAGGAAGCCCGCGTGCTTCTCCGACACCTGGGCGCCCCCCACCGCCCTGCCCTTCAGGCCGCACTGGTCGATGAGGGCGGCGGCGAAGTGCCCCTGGGGGCGCTTGAAGGTGGAGCCGGCGCTGGGATATTCCAGAGGCTGCTTCTCTCTCCGCCGCTGGGCAAAGTCTGCCATCCGCCCGGCGATCTCCTCCCGGTTTCCCTCCGGCAGGGCGAATACCGCCCGGCAGATCAGCAGGTCCCCCTCTGAAAACCGGCTGTGCCGGTAGCTCAGGCCGCAGTCGGCCCCGGAGAGCAGCCGCTGGGTCCCGTCCCGTTCCAGCGCGGTGACCTGGAGGAGCACCTGGGCGGTCTCCCCGCCGTAGGCCCCTGCGTTCATCGTCACCCCGCCGCCCACGCTCCCCGGGATGCCCTGGGCGAACTCCAGGCCGGTGAGGCCCTGATCCAGCGCGGCCTTGGAGAGCCGGGACAGCAGCGCGGCCCCTCCCGCCTCCAGCCGCCCCTTCTCCCCCGGCCGTTCCGGGGGGAGGGCCCGTATTTCCTCCAGCGCCCCGGCCGGCTTGACCACAAAGCCCTCATATCCCCGGTCCGCCACCAGCAGATTGGAGCCGTTCCCCAGGAAAAATGGCGGGATCTCCAGCGTCCAGGCCGCCTGAAGGGTCTCCCGGGCCTCCTCCTCCGTCCTGGGCAGGGCCATCAGTCGGGCCGGGCCGCCGATGCGGAAGGAGGTGTGTCGGGCCATAGGCTCCTCTTCCCGCAGCTCCAGCCCGGGACAGCGTCGGGTCAGCTCTGTGCGCAGCAGTTCAAAACGATCCATAGGGTCCTCCCGTCCAATCAGAATGAGGTCGCGCGGAGACTTATTTTATTATTATAGCAAATCTCTCTGGAAAATAGAATACCCCAAAACATCTGTTCTTTTGGTCAGAAGCGCCAGCGGGAGATCCGCAGGGCTGAACGGGGACCCTGACCCGCCTCTGCACGGGGTGTGCCGCAGCTTCCACGCCCCCATGCAGGGCCCGATGTCCCCATCAGGCCGCACACATCGGCCATCAGCACAGGTGTATGGGACCGCCCTTCCGTTTTTTTCCCGTTTTCTCTTGCAATCCTCTGTCTGCTGTGTTATCCTACGGGTGGAGTATGATTTTCATCTCCCATCTGATCTAAAAAGGAGGAAAGGTAAGTGGACGCTTACGGCCGAAGTCTCAAATCGGACAGCGACAGTTCTCTCCCGGGCCCCCTTGCCTTTTCTCCGGCATAGGGAGCTCTGCACAGCGCCCCCTGCCGCCTGGCTTCCGCACAGGCGGAGGTCTGTTATGCGCCCCGCCGGGGCCCTTCCGCTGTGCTATGCGCCCGCTGAGAATGTCGCCGCACAGGTCTTTCCCGTCTCCGGGGGGCCGGTGCGGCTTTGTCTGTCCCATTGGAGGCTTCCTGACAAAAAGGAGGTTGCCAATGCAGAACAAGAAATGTTTGGAGCGCTGCCTGGAGCTGATCCGGGACAAGCGCTACCGTGAGCTCTCTGCCATTCTGGCGGAGCAGAACCCGGTGGATCTGGCCGATCTTCTGGAGGGCCTGCCCCAGGAACAGGGCGCGCTGGCCTTCCGCACGCTGCCCAAGGAGCAGGCGGCGGAGGTCTTTTCCAATCTCCCCCCTGACACCCAGCAGATGATCGTCGTCTCCCTCCCCGACCGGGAGCTGGCCGGCATCCTGGAGGAGCTGGCCATGGACGACACGGTGGATCTGCTGGAGGAGCTGCCCGCCGGCGTGGTCAAGCGGGTGCTGAAAAACGCCCGGCCCGAGACCCGCAGGCTCATCAACCAGTTCCTCAAATATCCGGAGCAGTCGGTGGGCAGCATCATGACCGCGGAATTCATCGACCTGAAAGGGACCATGACCGCGGCCGAGGCCATCCGCCGGATCCGCCGCCTGGGGGGAGACTGCGAATCCATCTACACCTGCTATGTCACCGACGGCCGCCGGGTGCTGGACGGTGTAGTCACCCTGCGGGAGCTGCTGCTGGCCCCCGACAACGCCCCCGTCCGGACGCTGATGGAGCCCAACGTGATCACCGTCCGCACCACCGACGACCAGGAACTGGCCGTCCGGGCCCTGATGCGGTACGACTTTCTCTCCCTGCCGGTGGTGGACCAGGAGGACCGGCTGGTCGGGGTGGTCACGGTGGACGACGTGATGGATGTGATGGAGGAGGAGGCCACCGAGGACTTTCAGCGCATGGCTGCTATGGCCCCCTCGGAAAAGTCCTATCTCAAGACCGGCGTGTTCGCCCTGGCCAAAAACCGCATCCTGTGGCTGCTGGTGCTGATGATCTCCGGCATGATCACCGGCGGCATCCTGGGTCGCTATGAAGCCGCCTTCTCGGTGATGCCCCTGCTGGTCACCTTTATCCCCATGCTCACCGACACCGGCGGGAACGCCGGCAGCCAGAGCAGCACCCTGGTCATCCGCGGCATGGCGGTGGGGGACATCGCCCTGTCCGACTTCCCCAAGGTGCTCTGGAAGGAGCTGAGGGTCAGCCTGCTGGTGGGCGCGGTCCTCTCCCTGGTCAACCTGGTCCGCCTGCTCCTCTCCTACCCGGGAAACGAGCTGGTGTGCGTCACAGTCACCCTGTCCCTGTTCGCTACGGTGGTCCTGGCCAAGACCATCGGCGGAGCTCTGCCCATGCTGGCCAAGCTGGTGCGGGCCGACCCCGCCATCATGGCCGCCCCTCTGATCACCACCATCGTGGACGCCCTTTCCCTGGTCCTCTACTTCACCATTGCCAGCCGGCTTCTCCACCTGTGAGGATACACCGCCGGAAAAGCTGGGGGGGGGGGGGGGGGGGGGGGGGGGGGGGGGGGGGGGGGGGGGGGGGGGGG
>NZ_JANGBZ010000024.1:0-39471 GCF_024462915.1 Clostridium sp. DFI.5.61 | reverse complement strand
GGCTGCCCTGCTGCGGGGAGACGCCCCGTCAGAGGTGCGGCAGGCGCGGGGCCTGAACGAGTCCTCCCCGTTGATGATCCGCTGGTAATTTTCCTGGTCGGTGTCCCCCTCGGTGCTCACCAGGAGCACCCGGGAGGACTCGTTCAGGCCCAGCGCCTGCCGCACCTCTGACGGGGCGTCTCCCCGCATCAGGGCATCCAGCACCCCGGCTGTCACTGCGCCGGACTCCCCGGACACCACCGCCGGGTCGCCCTCCTCCGGCCGGGCCAGCAGACGCATTCCCCGGGCGGCGTATCCGTCCCCGCAGGACAGGAAGGCATCCGCGTAGGCATCGATGATCTTCCAGCTGATGGTGCAGGGCTCTCCGCAGCACAGACCCGCCATCATGCTGTCCATGTCCCCGGTGACGAAGTGCAGCGCCCCGTCGTCGGCCTGGGCGGTGCGGAACAGGCAGTCGGCCCGGTCTGGCTCCACGATGGCGGTGACCGGCCGCTCCTCCCCCCATACGGAGGTAAAGAAGCCCAGCGCCGCACCGGCGAAGCTGCCCACCCCCGCCTGGAGAAACAGATGGGTGGGCCTCTCCGCCCCCTGCTCCTCCAGCTGCTGGAGGGTCTCGGCGGCCAAAGTGGTATAGCCCTGCATGATATGAGCGGGGATCTCCTCATAGCCCGGCCAGGCTGTGTCCTGGATCAAGATCCAGCCGTGCTCCTCCGCCATCCGGTTCGCCAGGCGGACCGCGTCATCATAGTTATACTCGGTGATCTCCGCCTGGGCGCCCTGGGCGCGGATGTTCTCCAGCCGCTCCGCCGCGCTCCCCTTGGGCATGTAGACCACCGCCTTCTGGCCCAGCAGCCGGGCCGCCCAGGCCACTCCGCGGCCGTGGTTTCCGTCGGTGGCAGTGACGAAGGTGATGTCCCCCAGCGCCCGGCGGGCGGCGGGGGCGCACAGCTCCTCAAAGCTCATCTCCTCCAAGGGCTTCCCCAGCTTTTCCGACAGACACCGGGCCATGGCATAGCTCCCGCCCAGCGCCTTGAAGGCGTTGAGGCCGAACCGCTTGGACTCATCCTTGATCCAGATCTTGGACACGCCCAGACTGTGGGCCAGGCCGTCCAGGGATACCAGCGGAGTGGGGGCATAGCCTGGCAGGCCGCTGTGGAAGCGGCGGGCCTTCTCCGCCTCCCCGGGACTGGTCAGGGTCAGGTCGGCCCCGGGACGCTGCCCCCGCGGGCGCAGGACAGATGCAAAGTGTTCCATGCGATTCACTCCTGTTCGATCTCATTCCCGGCGTATCCTCAGGGCGCCGGTCTCCCCAGCTTTTCGCTGTATTCCGCCCGGAATGCCTCAAAGCGCCCCTCGTCCAGGGCCTGCCGGATGCGGGCCATCAGCTCGTTATAGAAATGCAGGTTGTGCATGACAGCCAGCCGCATGGCCAGCATCTCCCCCGCCGCCAGCAGATGGCGGACATAGGCCCGGGAGAAGGCGGCACAGGTGGGGCAGGTGCAGGCGGGGTCGATGGGGCGGTCATCCAGCTTATACTTCTCATTCTTGATGTTGATGGTGCCCTCCCAGGTGAAGAGCTTGCCGTGGCGGGCGTTCCGGGCGGGCATGACGCAGTCGAAGAAGTCGATGCCACGGGCCACGCCCTCGATGATGTTGGAGGGGGTCCCCACCCCCATGAGGTAGCGGGGCTTCTCCCGGGGCATATGGGGCTCCACCGCGTCGATGATGTCGTACATGGTCTGCGTGGGCTCCCCCACCGCCAGCCCCCCGATGGCGAAGCCGTCACAGGGCAGCTGGGCGATCTGCTCCATGTGCCGCACCCGCAGCTCCGGGTAGGTCCCGCCTTGGTTGATGCCGAAGAGCATCTGCTGGGGATTGACACAGCCGGGCTGCCGGTTCAGCCGCTGGTGCTCCGCCACGCAGCGCTCCAGCCAGCGGTAGGTCCGGGCACAGGAGGCCTCCACGTAGTCGAAGGGGGCGGGGTTCTCGATGCACTCGTCAAAGGCCATGGCGATGTCGCTGCCCAGATTAGACTGGATCTGCATGGACTCCTCCGGTCCCATGAAGATCCGACGTCCGTCGATATGGGAGGCGAAGGTGACGCCCTCCTCCGTTATCTTACGCAGGCCGGACAGAGAAAAGACCTGAAATCCGCCGCTGTCGGTGAGGATGGGGCCATCCCAGTCCATAAACCGGTGCAGTCCGCCCAGCTGCCGCACCACCCCGTCTCCCGGCCGCAGGTGGAGGTGGTAGGTGTTGGACAGCTCGATCTGACAGCCCAGCGTCTTCAGGTCGTGGGAGGAGACCGCCCCCTTGATGGCCCCCTGGGTCCCGACATTCATAAAAACAGGGGTCTGGGCAGTTCCATGGGCGCAGGTGAACACGCCACGCCTGGCCCTGCCCTCCGTCTTCAGGATCTGAAACACAAAAAAACTCCTTTACCGTATCTTGTTCCCCGCCGGGGCGGGGCCTTTGATCCGCCGGAAAAAGCCCGCAGCTTTCTGTCAGCCCTTTTCCCTTTCCTGCTCTTTGAAGTCCGCGATCAGCATCGCGTCTCCGAAGGAGAAAAACCGGTATCGCTCCCGCACCGCCTCCCGGTAGGCGGCCAGCACGTGCTCCCGGCCTGCCAGGGCGGAGACCAGCATGATCAGCGTAGACTCCGGCAGGTGGAAATTGGTGATCAGCCCGTCCAGCACTTTGAAGCGGTAGCCGGGATAGATGAAAATGTTCGTCCAGCCGGCAGACTCCTCCATGGTCCCGTCCTCCGCTGCAAAGCTCTCCACCGTGCGGCAGGAGGTGGTGCCCACACAGATCACCCGCCCCCCGTTCTTCCGGGTCTCGTTGATGATCCGGGCGGTCTCCCCGGGGACCATGCAGTACTCGGAGTGCATCTCATGGTCGGTGATCTCCTCCTCCTTCACCGGGCGGAAGGTCCCCAGCCCCACATGGAGCGTCACATAGCACAGCCTGCCCCCCATCTCCTCCACCTGGCGCAGCAGCTCCGGCGTGAAGTGCAGGCCGGCGGTGGGAGCGGCGGCGGACCCCAGCACTTTGGAGTAGACGGTCTGATACCGCTCGTTGTCCTGGAGCTCCGCCTTGATATAGGGGGGCAGAGGCATCCGGCCCAGCTCCTCCAGGATCTCCAGAAAGATCCCCTGGTAGTGGAAGCGGACCAGCCGGTTCCCGCCGGGCAGCTCCGCCTCCACCGTGGCGGTGAGCTTCCCCTCCCCGAAGGAGAGCTGAGCGCCGGGCTTCATCTTCCGCCCCGGCCGGACCAGACACTCCCACAGGCCCTCCCCCCTGTCGATGAGGAGCAGCACTTCGCAGGCGCCGCCGGTGGACCGGCGGCCGATCAGCCGGGCGGGCAGTACCCGGGAGTCGTTGAGCACCAGGCAGTCCCCTGGTCTCAAAAACCGGGGGAGCTCATAGAAATGGTGGTGGCCCGTTTCGCCCGTGTACTTGTCCAGCGTCAGCAGGCGGGAAGCATCCCTGCGCTCCAGTGGAGTCTGGGCGATCAGCTCCTCCGGCAGTTCAAAATCAAAATCAGATGTCTTCAATGTACTTCCTTGTCCTCTTTTCTCTTAGTCCAGGGCATCGACCTCGACCCCCGGGAAATAGAATTCCACGATCTCGTCGTAGTCGAATCCCCGCTCCGCCATGGCGTAGGCACCGTACTGACTCATGCCCAGCTGGTGGCCCCAGCCGGAGCCCTGGAATACATACTGGCTGCCGCTCACCGTGACCTCGGTGCCCGCCACAGCGCCTGTGTCTCCTCCGGAGCTCCCCGTCTGCTCTCCCATCCGGTCGATGGACCCCGCCCCGGAGATGACATACAGGTCATCCCGGTCCTCCCGGCTCAGGGCTCCTGTTCCGCTGATGGTGTAGAGGCGGCTCCTGCCGCTCAGCCCTTCCCCGCTCAGGCTCCCGCCGGAGGGGGAACCGGGCTCCGCCTCCGCCCCGTTGATGGTGAAGCGGATGGAGGGCAGGCCGAACAGATTGCGCAGGTCAGTGCTCCGCTGGCGGATGGTGCTGCTCTCCCCGTTGGTATAATTGACCTTCACCTGGATCACGTTGCCCAGGTCCGAGTAGGTCAGGGTCAGCGACTCCACCGAGGCGTTCACGCCCCCCCATTTCTGGAGCAGGCTGGTCAGCTCCGAGGCCGTATAGCGCACGGTCCAGGAGGAGTAGGAATTCAGGCTGGCCACATCCTGCTCATAGGGGTCCTCCACCCCGCACAGGTAGGGATATTTCTCCCGGGAGGAGCCCCAGACGTTGTACACGTCCTCGCTGGCCCCGCCGTGGCTGGAGGAGTAGAACGCCTCGATCACCGTGCCGTCATAGAGGGCGTACTCCCCCGCTGTCTCCTCCACCGCCCGGTCAGTGCGGTCTGTGGACTGATAGCTGCTGACGTTGGAGCCGGCCCCCCGGTAGACCTGGCAGTCCGTGGAACTGCACACGTCGAAGTGGTGGGCGCTGTGCTTGTTCTGAGAGATGTTGTTGTAGGCATAGCTCCTGGCGCAGATGGCCTGGGCCTTCAGCGCCTCCAGGGGCCAGTCGTTGCTCATCTCAAAGGGGATCACCCCCTTGATGTAGGTCTCCATGTCCACCACGCTGACCACCGTCAGGTCTCCGCCGCCGATGCGCTCATAGCGGAAGCCGCCGTGGTACTTGTACCCCTGGAACCAGGTCCGCACCTCATCCTCGCCGGTCACGTCCGGCATGATGCCCAGGGCCAGGTCCTCTCCCCCGTCAAACTGGAACAGGACCCGGTCGGTCCCCGTCTGGATCACTGTGACGGCATAGGCGCTGGTCCCCACGACCTCCCCTTCGCCCAGCTCATCGGCGGCGTCCAGGGCGTCCTCCTTGGAGAGGTAGGCTCCCACCCGGACCTGATATTCCCCGTCGATCCAGGCCACGAAGCCGCCGTCGTACTCCTCTGCCTCCTCCGCCGCGTCGTCAAAGCGCCGGAAGGAGTCGATGAGCAGGTGGAAGCAGCCCACCACAGTGCCCCCGTTGTCCGAGTTGGAGTAGATATATTTTCCGCTGCTCCTGTCATAGTAGAACCAGGTGTTCTGGGCTTTCAGCACGGTGATCTGGGTCTCTTTCTCGTCGGTCTCCCCCAGCTCCTCGAACCGCAGGTCCTCGTCAAAGTAGCCGAAGCGGTAGCCGGAGCCGTAGCCCGTGTTGTTCTCCAGGTTGGCCCCCACCAGGGCGCCGCTGCCGTAGGCCAGGCCCACCCGGACCATCTCCTCCCCCCGCCGGGCCGCCCCGGCCGTGGGGACGCACAGGACAAATGCAAGAGACAGCGCTAAAAATTTCAACAGTTTTTTTCTCATACTGGGCTCCATTTCTCACAAAAGCGTCAACACGCAATTTGTTGACACTGATTTCTCATCATGCTATCATAGATACTAATTAAAAATAGGAGGGAAACAGGCCGGTCCCGTCAGATCCCTGTACTTCTTGTCGTCTATTATACTGACTCCGGCCCTGATTGGCAACCTCTGTTTTTTCCCTTTTCCGCAAAGTCCAAATCTGCGGCACGAGCCGCCATGAAAGGAACCTGAACATGAAAAAGTACAAAGTAGGCATCATCGGCGGCACCGGCATGGTGGGGCAGCGCTTCGTCACCCTGATGGAGGACCACCCCTGGTTCCAGCTCACCGCCATCGCCGCCAGCCCCCGTTCCGCCGGCAAGACCTATGAGCAGGCCGTCTCCGGCCGCTGGGCCATGAAGACTCCCATCCCCCAGCAGGCCAAGGACCTGGTGGTGCTGGACGCCTCCGCCGACGTGGAAAAGATCGCCGGCATGGTAGACTTCGTCTTCTGTGCCGTGGATATGAAGAAGGAGGAGATCCGCGCCCTGGAGGAGACCTACGCCAAGGCCGAGGTGCCGGTGGTCTCCAACAACTCCGCCCACCGCTGGACCGACGACGTGCCCATGGTGGTGCCCGAGATGAACCCGGAGCATCTGGCGGTCATCCCAGCACAGCGCGCCCGCCTGGGCACCCGGCGCGGCTTCATCGCCGTCAAATCCAACTGCTCCATCCAGTCCTATGCCCCTGCCCTGCATCCCCTGATGCAGTTCGGCATCGAGAAGGTCCTGGTTTGCACCTATCAGGCCATCTCCGGTGCGGGCAAGACCTTTGAGCGCTGGCCCGAGATGGTGGATAATCTGATCCCCTACATCGGCGGCGAGGAGGAGAAGAGCGAGCAGGAGCCCCTGAAGGTCTGGGGCAAGGTGGAGGACGGCAAGATCGTCAAGGCCGCCGGACCCGCCATCACTGCCCAGTGCCTGCGGGTCCCCGTCTCCGACGGCCACACCGCCGCCGTGTTCGTCACCTTCCGCAATAAGCCCTCTATGGAGGAGATCAGGGAGACCTGGAAGAACTTCAAGGGCCGGGCCCAGGAGCTGGAGCTCCCCTCCGCCCCCAAGCAGTTCCTCCACTATTTTGAGGAGCCCGACCGTCCCCAGGCCAGACTGGACCGGGATCTGGAGGGCGGCATGGCCATCTCCCTGGGCCGTCTGCGCCCCGATACCCAGTACGACTACAAGTTCGTGGGCCTGTCCCACAACACCCTGCGCGGCGCCGCCGGCGGCGCGGTCCTGCTGGCCGAGCTGCTGTGCGCGGAAGGGTATATTTAACGGATAACTGAGAAAAACATGACGCAGGAAGGGCCCCGCCTCTGCGGTCCCTTTCGCTGTCTCTCCATCCGAAGCGCTTTTACGGCCGTCAATTCCTCTGAGTGAAGGGGCGCAGAGACGTCCCCTGCATGGGCCGCCTCCGTGTTCCACGCTTCACTCTTCCACTCTCAATCAGAAGGGATGCTGTTTTATGAGAACACCCGTATTTACCGGCTCCTGCCCCGCCCTGGCTACACCCTTTGACCAGAACGGCAATATCAACTACGACGCCTTCGGCAAGCTGATCGACGCCCAGATCGCCGCCGGCGTGGATGCGGTCTGCGTGTGCGGTACCACCGGCGAGTCAGCCACCATGTCCATCCGGGAGCACATCGCCGCGGTGGAATTCTGCGTCAAGCGGGTGGACCACCGGGTCAAAGTCATCGCCGGCACGGGCAGCAACGACACCTCCGCCGCCGTCTACCTGTCCCAGCACGCCCAGGACTCCGGCGCCGACGCCTGCCTGCTGGTGACCCCCTACTACAACAAGGCCAGCCAGACCGGCCTCATCAAGCACTATGAGTACATCGCGGAGCGCATCGAGCTGCCCATGATCCTCTACAACGTGCCCAGCCGCACCGGGGTCTCCTTTACCGCCGAGTCCTACAAGGTGCTGGCTCAGAATCCCAAGATCAACGGCGTGAAGGAGGCCTCCGGCAACTTCTCCCTGCTGGCCCACACCCGGTTCCTCTGCCCCGATGACTTCTACATCTGGTCCGGCAACGACGACCAGGTGGTCCCTATGATGTCCCTGGGTGCCAAGGGGGTCATCTCGGTGGCCAGCAACATCATCCCCGAGGTCATGGTCAAGATGTCCCACCTGTGCCTGGAGGGACAGTTTGAGGATGCCTCCAAGCTTCAGATCGCCTATATGGACCTGATCGACGCCCTGTTCATCGAGGTCAACCCCATCCCCATCAAGGCAGCCATGAACCTGATGGGCATGGAGGCCGGTTCCCTGCGTCTGCCCCTGTGCGACATCTCCCACAAGAATCTGGAGACGCTGCGCCAGGCCATGGGCCGCATGGGCCTGCTGTAAGGAGCCGCCATGCAAAAGATCATCATCTCCGGATGCAGCGGCCACATGGGCCGGGTGGTGGAGTCCCTGTGCGCCGCCGACCCCCAGGTGCAGGTGGCGGCCGGCTTCGATATCCTGGGCTCCTCCGACCGGGACTTTCCCGTCTTCTCCTCCCCTGCCCAGTTCAGCGGGGAGGCGGACGCGGTCATCGACTTCTCCTCCCCCGCCGCCCTGGATGGCCTGCTGGACTTCGCCCGGGCCACCGGGACCCCTCTGGTGCTGGCCACCACCGGCTACACCCCTGAGCAGGTGGCCCAAATCGGCGCCGCTGCCCTGGAGGTGCCCATTTTCCGCTCCGCCAACATGTCCCTGGGGATCAATGTACTGCTGGAGCTGGTGAAAAAGGCGGCCTCTGTGCTGGGGGACAGCTATGACATCGAGATCGTGGAGCGCCATCACCGCCGGAAGGTGGACGCTCCCAGCGGCACTGCCCTGATGATCGCCGACGCGGCGGCGGGGGCCTGCGGCCACGAGACGGAGTACGTCTTCGAGCGCCACAGCGTCCGCCATCCCCGTGACAAGAAGGAGATCGGCATCTCCGCGGTCCGGGGCGGCACCATCGTGGGGGAGCACGAGATCATCTTTGCCGGCCACGACGAGGTCATGGAGATCCGCCACACTGCCCTCTCCCGGGAGATCTTCGCCCAGGGCGCCGTGGAGGCGGCCAAGTTTATGGCCGGTGTGAAGGCACCCGGCCTGTACGATATGAGCAGCCTCATCCGGTAAGTCAGAAAAAACAGCCTTCCACTCCGGTGGAAGGTTGTTTTTTGCGCTTTTTTCTGTTATGCTGGTCTTGTACCTCAGGCCTTTGGAGGAAGGAGGCAGGATATGGCTGTCGCTGCGGCAGTACTGGCCGCCCTGTGCATCAGTTTGATCATCTTCCATCTGCACAACCTTCAGGACTCCTCCAGAGGGGAGCCTGTCCGGGCCGAAGAGGCCCGGGTCCACGCCAAGGAGAACTGCCACTCCCGCGCTGGCTCCTCCTACTACCTCTATTTCCATGTCCCCTGCCGGGACACTGTGGTGACCTGCCAGGTCCCGCCGGACATCTGGTACTATCTCTCCAAGGGGGACCGGGGCACCCTGTGCCATCAGGGCGGGCGGTTCATCTCCTTCACCCGGGACGGGGAGCTGATCGCCGTGGACCCGGTGGCGGAGCGGCATCAGCTGTGGCGGATACACGGCTCGTAACACTAAGATCCTGTTGCTATTTCCCTGTATTTTGGGTATAATAGTGCTGAGCTCTTCCGGCACATCCCGGCCGGAAAATCACGGGCTCCCCATTGCAAAGGAGGCAGCATCCTATGAAGTTCTACATCTGTGAGCACTGCGGGAATATCGTCACCTTTCTCCAGTCCAGCGGCGTGCCCGTCATGTGCTGCGGGCAGAAGATGACCGAACTCGTCCCCGATTCCACCGACGCGGCTCAGGAGAAGCATGTCCCTGTGGTCACCGTAGAGGGCAGCATGGTGGATGTCAAGGTGGGCTCCGCCCCCCATCCCATGATCCCCGAGCACTATATCCAGTGGGTGGCCCTGGAGACCACCGAGGGCTGTCAAATCAAATACCTGGAGCCAGGTCAGGCCCCGGAGGTCAAATTTGCCCTCGCCCCCGGCGACCGGGTCAAGGCCGCTTACGCCTATTGCAATCTTCACGGGCTCTGGAGAGCCTGAGCGACACCATGACCAGAAGCCCCCTCTGCCGGCTCTTCCGGCGGAGGGGGCTCTTTCTCCGTTATGGCTTCCCTTCCGTCACCTGCTGGTAGCGGTAAAGGAACTGGATGGTCTCCTCCCGGGTGGTGAAGTCCCGATAGCGCATCCCAGCGCTGTCCCCGGAGACCAGTCCGGCCTCCTCCGCCCAGCGGCGGGCGTTCTCAGACCAGTCAGAGGGCTTCTCTCGGCCTCTGCGGGCCAGATAATCCGCCATCATGGCATCAAACTGTTCCTGTGTCACCGTCTCCTCTCCTCCTCTCATCGCATCCCTCACGGCCCGCCTGAAGTCATCCATGGTCTTCCCGTGCAGCGGCCACCACTGGCCCACATCGCTGTGGTTGCTGGCGATCCCCAGGGCGTGGCCGCCGGCGTGGTCCAGGATCACGCCCGGCTCCATGGGGTCCAGGCGGTACTGGCGGCACAGCATGGCGGACAGCTCCACGGCGTTGCGGTAGATGTCCTGAAAATATGCCTCGTTCTTCTCCACATCATAGCCCACCATCTTTCCGTTCTGATAGGTGTGCCCGGCTGGCTCACAGCACTCAAAGGAGATGTGGGTATTGTTGGCGCTGCCGTTTTTTCCCGAGCCTGCGTGCCAGCCCCGCCAGTTCCAGGGCAGGGTCTGGATGACCTCATCCCGGGCCACGAAGGCGTGGACGCACACCTCCACCCCGGGCTTGTTCCAGCGGCGGATGAACACCTGCGGGTCCGGCTGCGCCACGCCGGTGGAGTGGACCATGATCCCCTTGGGTACGATCTTCCGCCCGGCCTGGTAACAGTCATTCTCTGTCAGGAACTCCTGACTCAGCTTCAGTTCCATGGCTCCCTCCTCTGTCCATACAAAGGCTGTTCCATCCTATGCCGCCTCCTTTTCTATTGACACCCTCTCCCAACTCCTCTAAAATAGAAAGGTCAAAAGAGAAAGAAAAAGGGGGTCCCTTCCTATGGGAGAACTCAATCCGGCGCAGAAGCGGGGCAATGCCGCCGCCCTGCTCCCCATCCTGGTGTTCCTGGTCCTCTATTTGGGCTGCGGCCTGCTGTTCGAGTATGGGCTCAAGATCGAGATGGGCTTCTATCAGACCCCGGCCATCGTGGCCTTCCTCATCGCCCTGTTCGTAGCCTGCGTCCAGAACCGGGCCCTGGACTTCAACGCCAAGCTGAAGGTAATGGCCAACGGGGTGGCGGATGAGAACATCCTCACCATGTGCCTGGTCTTTCTGGCCGCAGGCGCCTTTTCCGGCGCGGTCCAGGCCGCCGGCGGCGCCGACAGCACGGTCTATCTGTTCCTGGACTACCTGCCCAGCCAGTTCGCGGTGGCGGGCCTGTTCTTGATCTCCTGCTTCGTGTCCATCTCCATGGGCACCTCGGTGGGCACCATCTCCGCCCTGGCCCCCTTCGCCGTCTCCATGAGCGAAGCCACCGGCTTCGAGGTGGTCCTGTGCATCGCGGCGGTGGCCTCGGGCGCCATGTTCGGTGACAACCTCTCCATGATCTCCGACACCACCATCGCCGCGGTCCGCACCCAGGGCTGTGAAATGAAGGACAAGTTCCGCATGAACTTCTTCATCGTCCTGCCTGCAGCCATCCTCACCCTGGTGATCTTCATCGCCCTCACCTGGGGCGGCAGCGGCCAGCCGGAGATCGGCACATACAGCGTCTGGAAGGTCCTGCCCTATCTGGTGGTCCTGGTGGGGGCCGTGGCCGGCGTCAACGTGTTCCTGATCCTGACCATCGGCGCTGTGCTGAGCCTGATCGTGGGCGTGGCCTCCGGCGCCTTTCCCTGGACCCAGATCTTCTCTGTGATGGGGACGGGCATCACCGCCATGTATGACATCACTGTCATCTCCATCGTCGTGGCCTGTATCGGCGCCCTGGTGCGGGAATATGGCGGCATCCAGTGGCTCATCGACTTCGTCCACCGCCGCGCCAACTCCAAGCGGGGTGCCCAGCTGGGCATCGCCGGACTGGTGGCCGCGGTGGATGTAGCCACCGCCAATAACACAGTTGCCATCGTGATGACCGGCTCCATCGCTAAGGACATCAGCCAGGAGTACCACATCGACCCCCGGCGATCCGCCTCCCTCCTGGATATCTTTGCCTCGGTGATGCAGGGCATCCTGCCCTATGGTGCGCAGCTGCTCTACGCCTCCGCAGGGACGGGGGTCTCTGCCGTCAAGATTATGCCCTACATGTTCTACTGCTATCTTATGGCGGTGTGTGCCCTGGTCTTCATCCTCTTCTGGCCAGACCGGAAGCGGAAGTGATCCCTAAAAAAGAAAGGCCGGCGGCTCTGGGTCTCCTCCCAGAGCCGCCGGTTTTTTACTTGCTGCATGGCCGGTCCTTCTGTCCGGACTCCCACCGCTCCCCGGTGTAGAGATATTTCTTGATGGCAAAGATCCCGGCCACCGCCCCCACGCTCATCAGCGTCTGCATGGGTTCCTCATGGCTGATGATCATCTGCCGGGCGATGGCGAACAGCAGCACATCGATCACCGCCCCGTAGGTATGCAGCATCAGCATCTTTACAAACTCGATCCCCATGACGATGAGGAACGCATTTGCCATAAATGCGTCAATGGAGAAGGACTCCCACTGGCAGCAGAACTTCTCCACCGAGCCGCAGATCAGCAGTGCAATGCTGGCCAGGATCGCCCCCAGGATGGTGATCGCCATCACGATCTCCATCGCCATGGTAAACTTCAGCAGTCTTGTCCTTACTTTTGTTCTCATACGGCCCTCCCGCAGCACGATTTTATGTAAGACCAGTATATGGGATAGCCATCTGGTCCGTCAATCATTTCCCCATCTTTTTTACAGTAAAAAGGACGGGCGGAGAGGTGGGAGATGACTCCCCCTCTCCGCCCGCTTCCGGATCTATTTTCCGTGGATCACCGCTGCGTACAGTGTGTTCTTCATCAGCATGGCCCGGGTCAGCGGCCCAACGCCCCCCGGAACCGGGGTGATGTACGACGCCCGTCCGGCCGCCTCCTCAAATACCACGTCGCCGCACAGGGTCCCGTCCGCCCGGCGGTTCACTGCCACATCCACCACCACGGCCCCCTCCTTCACCATGTCTCCAGTGATGAGGCCGGCCTGTCCAGCGGCGGAGATCAGGATGTCCGCCCGGCTGCACTCCTTTTTCAGGTACTCCGTCTTGGTGTGGCAGATGGTGACCGTGGCGTTCTCCCGCAGCATCAGCATAGCCAGCGGCTTGCCCACGATATTGGAGCGCCCCACGATCACGCAGCTTTTCCCCGACAGCTCCACGCCGTATTCCGCGAGCAGACGCATCACGCTGGCCGGGGTGCAGGGATAAAAGCCCTTCTCCCCGATCATCAGCTCCCCCACGTTGAAGGGGTGGAAGCAGTCCACATCCTTGTCGGGCCTGACCACAGACAGGACCGCCCGCTCATTCAAATGGGCCGGCAGGGGCAGCTGGATCAGGATGCCGTCGATGTCGCTGCGTCCGTTCAGCGTTTCAATGAGCAGCATCAGCTCCTCCTGTCCTGTCTCCGCCGGCAGGATGTATTCCTCACTGTATATCCCGCACTGGGCACAGTCCCGCTTCTTTCCATCCGCGTAGACCTGGCTGGCGGGGTCGTCCCCTACCAGGATCACGGCCCGGCCGGGGGGGGGGGGGGCGCGCCGCCCGCCCGCCCCCCCCCCCCCCCCCCCCCCCCCCCCGGGACTGAAGAATGTGGAGGGACCGTGTGATGTATCAGGTGACCAAGCGGGACGGCACCGCCGCCCAATTTGAGATCGGCAAGATCAGCGCCGCCATTACCAAAGCCTTTGAGGCGCTGGAAAAGCAGTATCATCCCAGCGTGATCGACATGCTGGCTCTGCGGGTCACCGCCGACTTCGAGCCCAAGATCCGGGACGGCCGCATCGCGGTGGAGGACATCCAGGACAGCGTGGAAAAGGTGCTGTCCGAGGCGGGCTACGCCGATGTGGCCAAGGCCTACATCCTCTACCGGAAGCAGCGGGAGAAGGTGCGCAATGTCAACTCCACCCTGCTCAACTACCGGGAGCTGGTGGACAACTACCTCCAGATCAACGACTGGCGGGTGAAGGAGAACTCCACCGTCACCTACTCGGTGGGCGGGCTCATCCTGTCCAACTCCGGCGCCATCACCGCCAACTACTGGCTCAGCGAGATCTACGACCAGGAGGTGGCCAACGCCCACCGCAATGCCGAGATCCATATCCACGACCTGTCCATGCTCACCGGCTACTGCGCCGGCTGGTCTCTGAAGCAGCTTATCCAGGAGGGGCTGGGGGGCATCCCGGGGAAGATCACCTCCTCCCCGGCCAGTCACCTGTCTACCCTGTGCAACCAGATGGTCAACTTCCTGGGCATCATGCAGAACGAGTGGGCAGGGGCCCAGGCGTTCTCCTCCTTTGACACCTATCTGGCTCCCTTTGTCAAGGTGGATCACTTGACTCAGAAAGAGGTCAAGCAGTGCATCCAGTCCTTCGTCTACGGGGTGAACACCCCCAGCCGCTGGGGCACCCAGGCTCCCTTCTCCAACATCACCCTGGACTGGACCGTGCCCAAGGATCTGGAGAACCTGCCCGCCATCGTGGGGGGCAGGGAGATGGACTTCACCTACGGGGACTGCAAGGCCGAGATGGACATGGTGAACAAGGCGTTCATCGAGATCATGATCGAGGGCGACGCCAACGGACGGGGCTTCCAGTACCCCATCCCCACCTACTCCATCACCCGGGACTTCGACTGGTCTGAGACGGAGAACAACAAGCTCCTGTTTGAGATGACCGCCAAGTACGGCACCCCTTACTTCTCCAACTACATCAACTCCGACATGGAGCCCTCCGACGTGCGCTCCATGTGCTGCCGTCTGCGCCTGGACCTGCGGGAGCTGCGGAAAAAGTCCGGCGGCTTCTTCGGCTCCGGCGAGTCCACCGGGAGCGTGGGGGTGGTCACCATCAACCTGCCCCGCATCGCCTATCTGGCCAAGGACGAGTCCGACTTCTACCAGCGGCTGGACAAGCTGATGGACATCGCCGCCCGGTCCCTCAAGACCAAGCGCACCGTCATCACCAAGCTGCTGGAGGCGGGGCTCTACCCCTATACCAAGCGCTATCTGGGGACCTTTGACAACCACTTCTCCACCATCGGCCTCATCGGTATGAACGAGGTGGGACTGAACGCCGGGTGGCTCCGGGCCGACCTGACCCACAAGGAGACCCAGCAGTTCACCAAAGACGTGCTCAATCACATGCGGGAGCGGCTGAGCGACTATCAGGAGCAGTACGGCGACCTCTACAACCTGGAGGCCACCCCCGCCGAGTCCACCACCTACCGCTTTGCCAAGCACGACAAGGAGGAGTTTCCTGACATCATCACCGCCAACGAGAACGGAACTCCCTACTACACCAACTCCTCCCACCTGCCCGTAGGCTACACCGAGGACATCTTCTCCGCTCTGGACGTGCAGGACGAGCTTCAGACCCTCTACACCTCCGGCACCGTGTTCCACGCCTTCCTGGGGGAGAAGCTGCCTGACTGGAAGGCGGCGGCGGAGCTGGTGCGGAAGATCGCAGAGAACTATAAGCTGCCCTACTATACCATGTCCCCCACCTACTCCGTGTGCGCCGACCACGGCTATCTGTCTGGGGAGCAGCACACCTGCCCCATCTGCGGCAAGCCTGCGGAGGTGTACAGCCGCATCACCGGTTACTACCGGCCGGTGCAGAACTGGAATGACGGCAAGACCCAGGAGTTCAAGGACCGGAAGGTATATGACCTCACCGCCTCCCACCTGCGGAAGGCGGGCCGGGCCGGCAGCCAGGTGACCTTCTCCCAGGAGGGCGCCCCCCAGGCGTCCGGCGGGGAGTCCCTGCTGTTCACCACCCGTACCTGCCCCAACTGCCGTCAGGCGGAGGCCCTGCTCCAGAGGGCGGGAGTGCCCTATCAGAAGGTGGTGGCAGAGGAGTCTCCCGACCTGACCACCCGGTACGGGGTGCGTCAGGCCCCCACCCTGGTGGTCCAGGGGGAGAGCATCACCGGACTGGGCCCCATCAAGCGGTTCGCGGAGGAGCACCGGGCCCGGGAAGTAGGCTGACCGCGCCTTGATCCCAAGTTCCCTCCCCCTTGCGGCGGCGGGGGCACTGAGACGGATCGGGACATCAGGAAAAGAGAGCGGCTCCGGGTCTCCTGGAGCCGCTTTTTCAAAGGAGAGAGGACCCTTATGACTGATATCATCGTGGCGGGGGGCGGCCCCGCCGGCCTCACTGCCGCCCTGTACGCCGTCCGGGCCGGCCGCTCCGTGCTGGTCCTGGAGGAGGCCGCTCCCGGCGGACAGATCAACTTCTCCCCCCTGGTGGAGAACTACCCCGGCCTGCCCGGCGTCAGCGGCCTCCAGCTCTCTGAGGCCCTCACCCGCCAGGCGGAGGAGCAGGGGGTGGAGCTGGACTATGCCCAGGTGCTGGGCTTCCGCCCGGAGGAGGGGGGCTTTGCCGTGGAGACCGACGGCGGCCCCCTCCACTGCCGCGCCCTGATCCTCGCCCCTGGCACCCGGCACCGCCCTCTGGGCCTGGAGGGGGAGGAGGCCCTCACCGGACAGGGGGTATCCTACTGCGCCGTGTGTGACGGCCCCTTCTATCAGGGCCGGGACACCGCCATCGTGGGGGGCGGGGACACCGCCCTGCAGGAGGCCCTGTTCCTTTCCGGCGTGTGCCGCCGGGTGACCCTGATCCACCGCCGGCTGGAGTTCCGGGGCAGTCCAAAGCTGGCGGAGCGGGTACGGACCCGGGACAATATCCGCCTGCTGCTGGGCTATACACCGCAGGCCCTGCTCCAGGCGGAGGGCAGGCTCACCGGTCTGAGGGTCCGCCAGGCCTCCACCGGACAGACCCTGGAGCTCCCCCTGGACGGGGTGTTCGCCGCCGTGGGGCGGGTCCCCGGCACCGCCCCCTTCCGGGCTCAGCTGGAGCTGGACGAGGAGGGCTATTTCCGCTCCGGTGAGGACTGCCGCACCCGCCTCCCCGGCGTCTTTGTGGCCGGGGACTGCCGGGCCAAGGAGGTGCGCCAGCTTGCCACCGCTGTGGGCGACGGCGCGGTGGCCGGCCTGGCCGCCGCCCGGTTCGTAGAGGACGGACAAGGCTGAATCTTCACCCTCCAAAACACAGATCTCCCTCCCCGCCGGAGACACCGGCAGGGAGGGAGATCTCTTTCTTATTCTGTGATGCCCAGCTGGGCGGCCCGCTTGGCCAGAGCCTCGCACAGACGGTCGATCCCGTCCAGGCTCTTCTGTCGGTCAGCGAACACACCGTAGATGATGCGCAGGTGGCCGGCTCCCTGGTCTCCGTAAAATTTTCCGTCGTTGACCAGCGTCTTGGCCTCCTCCGCCAGATAGGCGGTGATCTCGCTGGAGTCTCCCAAGCGGCTGACATTGACCCAGCCATAGAAGCCCGACTCCATCAGGGGCATGGATACTCCGGGCACCGCATTGAATTTCTCATAGGCATAGCGGCGGCGGAAGTCCTGCTCCGCCACATAGTCCTGAATGAAGGATGTGTCCTCATAGGCGGGGATCATGGCCATCTGGACCATGGTATTGGCCGCACCCTGGATATTCACCGCAGTGGCGTACATGGTGTCCATGATCACATCATCCGCGAAGATATAGCCCACCCGGTAGCCGCTCAGGGCCATGCCCTTGGAGCAGGAACAGACTGTGACCGTGCGCTCCCACATGCCGGGCAGTGAGGCCATGGTGACCATCTCATGTCCCGGAAACGCGGTATCCTCAAAGGCCTGATCGCAGACACAGATCAGGTCATGCTTGATGATGAACTGGGACAGCTCTGTCAGCTCCTCCCGGGTGAACACCCGGCCGGTGGGGTTGTTGGGGGAGGAGAGCAGCACCATCTTCGTCTTGGGCGTCAGCCGCTTCTCATACTCCTCCACCCGCAGGCGGTAGTTGTCCTCCTCATAGGTGGGCACCTTCACCACCACGCCGTTGAGCAGCTGGGGGTCCAGGAAATTGCTTGGATAGCTGGGGTCGTGGACCAGCACCTCGTCTCCCGGCTCAATAAAGGGGGTCATAGCAAAATACAAACCCACGTCAGAGCCGGGATTGATGATGATGTTCCGCTGGGGGTTTACTTTGATGTGGTTGTCCCGCTCGATTTTTTTCGCAATGACCTCTTTCAGGTCCGCATTGCCGATGGGCGGGGTATAGTGGCAGGCCACCCCCTGCTGGATGACCTCCACGCTGCGCTCCAGTACCTTCTGTGGGATCACCCGGTCTGGATAGAAAGGGTCCGCCCAGCACATCAGGGTGCCGCCCTCCGCTTGGAGCTTGGACACCGCATCTCCCACGTCTGCCTTTCCCGCTTTTTCAGAAAACAGGCCGCCGTCCAGGGTACGGAACAGGGGCCGCATCTTGTCTCTTATGCTCATAAGCTCAAATCACTCCCAAATGGGCCATGATGATGTTGACGATCGTGGCCAGTGTGGTGGTAACGACAGTCACCACAAACAGGTGCTTGTAGCCCTCCTTGTGGGTCACGCCGCAGTAGGACAGGGTCAGGACAATCGCGCTGTTGTGGGGCAGGGAGTCAAAGGTGATCTGGGAGATGTTGGCGATCCGGGTCAACGCCTCCGGATTGCCGCCCATAGCTACCAGCTTGTCCGTAAAATTGTCCAGGACAAAGGCCAGGCCGCCGGTGGCGCTGCCCGTAAAGCCAGCGATCACCGCGATGCACACAAACAGCATGATGTATGGGCTGCCAAAAGAGGCCTTTTCCAGCAGGCCCAGCAGCAGGTTGTAGCCGGGCACCGCGCCCACCACAGAGGCCAGGCCGCAGATAGCGGCAGTCTGGATCACAGACTGAGAGTTCTTCGCTCCCTCTGCCATCGTATTGACGATCTTGTGGAAGCCCTCGTATCGCTTCCAGAACATCAGTGCCAGCACAACACAGCCGATAAACAGGGCCGCCCAGGCGGGCCAATGGATCAGGTTGAGCAGAAGGACCACGATACCCATGGGGATCAGCAGGAGGAAGGGGTTGGGCAGTCCCTCAGTGTTCAGATCCACGTCGTCGGTGTCGCCTTCACGGGGGATAAAGCCTTCCCCTTTGGCGATGTACTTCTGTCCTGCCCGGTGGAGATACCACAGGTTGCCGCCGCCCACGATGGCAAAGCCGGCGATAGCCATCCAGAAACCGGCCATGGGAGTGGTGCCGAAGGCATTGGCGGGGAGCACGATGTTGTTGATAGGCATGCCGGGCAGGGTCTGCATTGCCACCGCACCGCCCAATACGCAGGCGGGGATCAGGCTACGGGAGATGCCGGCAGCCTTAAAGAAGGCAGCGGCCAGGGGATACATGGTGAAAATAATGACGAACACGTCGATGCCGCCCACAGACATGGCCAGGGTAGCCAGATAGACCGCCGCCACCGCGCTGGCGGGCCCCAGCTTGCGGAACACGCCGCTGGCCACCGCCATGGGCAGGCCGGACATCTCCAGCATCTTGCCGAACATCTGGCCGCCCAGGAAGATGGGGAACAGGGCCAGCACCATGTTGGCCACGCCGCCCATATAGACATTGGCGTAATTTTCAAACACATTCACGCCGCCGGTGGCTGCCACCAGCAGAGCCGCCACAGTGGACAGCAGGATCAGGGAATAGCCTCGGACGGAGCCGAGGATGATCAGGATCAGTGCCGCTACGATACCAATAAAGCTGATAATTTCCATGGAGTTCCCGCCTTTCTAATTTCTATGATTGGGTGGGAGAGCTGGGCCGCAGCATCACAGCGCCGCGACCGCCTCGATTTCGACCAGTGCGCCCTTGGGCAGCTTGGCTACCTCCACAGCGCTGCGGGCAGGCAGGACCTCTCCCTGGAAGAACTGGGCATAGACCTCATTCATCACCGCAAAGTCATCCATATGCTGAATGAATACGGTGGTCTTGACCACCTTGTCCATGGAGGTGCCTGCGGCCTCCAGGATCTGAGACAGATTGGTCAGAGACTGTCTCGCCTGGTCGGCCACGTTGTCCGCGTCGATGCTGCCGGTCTTGGGGTCAATCGGCAGCTGGCCGGAAACGAACAGGAAATTTCCCGCTGCTACCCCCTGAGAATAGGGGCCAATAGCGGCAGGGGCCTTTTCGGTATTGATGCGTTTTGTCATGGTTTCCTCTCCTTTTTACCGTGATATGGTTTGTCTCCTCACTCAGATCAGGCGCCAATCGCAGAAGGTGCCGCCCTTCATCTCATAGCCGGGGGCCAGCACGCTGAAGCGGCGGACATTCAGGTTGGGCAGGGTGCTCCAAATCAGCCTGCAGTGCTTGGCCACCAGGCGCAGCTTCCGCAGATCAGAGATATTTTCATCCGGCTTGCCTTCCACCACAATGAAGTCGCCCATCAGTCCGGGCTTGAGGGTGCCGGTCACATCCTGCAGCCCACACAGCTCCGCACCGGTGGAGGTAGCTGCCTTGATGGCCTCCATCGGAGACAGGCCGCACTGGACCAGCAGCTCGATCTCCCGGACGGTGGCGTTGGTGCCGTCCACCGGGTCAGAGGGCAGAAGATCGGTGCCCACGCAGATCTTTACGCCGTGCTTATGGGCCCAGGTCACGCCCTGCCGGTGGGTCTTGGCGGCCTCGCGCCCCTTTTCCACCTGGTGAGCCGGGCATCCGTGGGCCAGCAGATAATCATCGCTGGAGGAGACAGAGATCGTTGGGACAAAATAGGTGCCGTGCTCTGCCATCAGCTTGGCAGTCTCTTCAGACAGCGTGTAGCCGTGCTCCACCGAATCCACCCCCAGCAGGACGGACTGACGGATGGCCTTGTCGTTGGACAGATGAGCGAAGCACTTCTTTCCGGCCCGGTGGGCCACGTCCACCACTGCCTTTACCTCTTCATCCGTCATCTGCATATCGCACAGGCCCTCATTCGCGGAAGCCATTCCCCCGGTGTACATCATCTTCAGCTGGTCTGCCCCTGCCGCCAGCTGCTCCCGGGCAGCCTTCATAAATGCGTCTACACCGCTGCACATGACCACGGAGTTTTCCTCTGAGCCGTGTCCATTGTGGGCCACCAGTCCCTTTCCGCAGGCAATGATGTTGGGGCCGCAGAGCATGTTCTTGTTGATGGCCTTTTTCAGTCCAATGTCGATGTCATCGGGAATAGCGGCACTGCGGATGGTGGTAACGCCGCAGTCCAGCGCCTCGGCCGCCCGCCGGTAGCTCAGCAGTGTGCGGTAGGGGATGCCAAACTCATCAAAGCTGTTGCCCAGCCCCCGATAGGGGAGCATGAGGTCCAGATGGACATGGCAGTTGATCAGTCCGGGCAGAATGGTGTGCCCGGACAGGTCGAAGACCGCATCCTCCGGCCCCGCCTTGGCCAGGACACTCTGGTCCATTTCTCCCACATACTCCACCACGTCCTCATTGAATTTGTCCTCTATATTGTCAAAGACATAGAGGCCGTTTTCAATGGCCGGTGCGCCGGTTCCATCCACGATGCGGACATTTTTCAGATAGGTGCGTGACATGATTGATGCTCCTTTCAAATTTCTTTCCGTTCTTAGCAGCAAATCACTTGCTCTTCATATACTTTAATAAATTTTATTATATACTGAATTTTTATCATGTCAATGTCTGATTCCTACTATATCTCCCTTTTATTTTTGTTTCTTTTTCATAAATAAACTCTTTTTTTGCAAAAAAGGTTGTGCGCCATTTTCGTTTGTGATATTTTGAATTTAACAGGCTTTCAGGAAAGGAAGATGTTATGGAACAGACAGAAATCGTGTTGACTCCCGCGGAGCGGCTGATCCTGAACTCTTACCGGGATCTGGTGTGCGGTCTGGAGGATTATCTGGGCATAGGATATGAGATCGTACTGCACAGCCTGGAGTCCATGGAGCACTCTGTCATTGCCATCGCCAATGGGCACTATACAAATCGTCACGAGGGTTCTCCCATTACTGATCTGGCCCTGGATATGCTTCGCTCCATCCAGCAGGAGGATGGGAAAAGCCATATTTCCTATTTTTCCCGCAACCGCAGCGGCGAACCGCTGCGCTCCACTACCATCGTTATCTATGGTGAAAACCGCCGGGCCATTGGCTTGCTGTGTATCAACTTTTATCTGAACACCCCCCTCTATAAACTGATCGGCCATCTGACCGAAGATGCGATGGATGAGCGCCCTATGCTGACAGAAACTTTTGTGGACAATGCGGAGGAACTGCTTACCCGGGTCGTGGAACAAATCAGGGATGAAGTGGAGCAGGACATCCATATTCTTCCTTCTCTAAAAAACAAGGAGATCATCAAGCGATGCAGCAGTCAGGGGATCTTCCAAATCAAGAGCGCAGTCACCAGCGTGGCGAAGATCCTCAACATCTCCAAAAATACGGTGTATCTGCATTTGAAGTCCCTGGATTGATCCGGAAGCTTTTTATTCACAGAACAACAGGCCCCTGACAGCCTATCGGACTGTCAGGGGCCTGCTGGCACAAAAGAGGGACGCCGCTTCTGCGGCGTCCCTCTGGGAGCACTTGTAGGAAAAAATCAGCGCTTGCTGAACTCCAAAAGCCCCAAATACACCATGCTGAATGTCAGGAGATTTCTTCGTTTTCTGCTTGATTTTCAGCGTAAATCAGCGGTTTTTAGATGTATTCAATTATGATTTTCCTGCTCGTGGGTTGACCACGAAAAACTGATTTTGCATCCTACGAGTTCCTTGTGTACAGCTGCCCAGGGCTTCACAGGGCAACAAGTGAGAAGCGAAACAGTGTGCTGTTATTTGATTCACCTCAAAATCAAATACACATACGGAGGACATACATAATGGAAAAATACATCTTCGATCAGAACAATGATCTTTGGTATGAGCTTCAGGGAGACTATTACATCCCCTGTCTGGTACTGGAAGAAACAGACGCCCACCCCATCGGAATGTGGGGTAGAAAGCATCTGCGGTACATCAAGGAGCACCGTCCGGTGCTATACACCAGTTTGGTGGTCAGTGGCAAGCTTCACAGCCACCTTGCAGAGGTTGACCACCGGGCGACCGAAATGTTCGACCACCTGATAAAACCGATGGCTCAGCGAGAAGGTATCACTGAGGAGCTGAAAGCACAGGATCAGATGGTGTGGGTACAGCTTATGAATAATATCCGAAATGCGGCAGAGGAGATCATCCTCCAGGAACTGATTTATGGGGAGGATGCGGTATGAAGCTTCTGGAAGAGTTTTGGTATGGGAACATTGAGCCGACGGAGTATGACACAGCCGCCTGCAAGGAATACAAAGAAGCTCTTCGCCTGATCACTCGAAACGAAGAAAGACTTCAAGCTTCCATGACGGATGAACAGAAAGAACTGTTCGCCCGATATACGGACGCTGTTCGTGAGTATCAGACCATAGCAGAGTGCTTGCTGTTTCAAAACAGCTTTAAGCTGGGTGCCAGGATGATGCTTGAGGTTATGGGAGAATAAATCGAATATACGTAGCAGCGCCCATTGGTCATTCTGCCGATGGGCGCTATTTTATTTGGCGTTCATTCCGAGATACTGACTGTAGGTATAGTAATTCTGCGCTCCAACAAGTTTAACTAAAAATGCTTTGAATGTAGGATCTACAGGAACAGACACAAAGAAAAATAGTCGCTTCTTTGGCCTTGAGCAGCAAACATAAAACAAATTTCGGTTTCGCTCAAAAGCAGCTTGTTTTCCACTCGGAACAGAAGCTTTTCCGGTTATCATTGGTGCATAGGTTTCAAATTGGTACTGGTTCCACCCTTTGCTTACGACAAAAACAACATTGTCATATTCCTCGCCTTTGACACCATGCTCGGTGGAGAATACTGCTTCCGGATATAAAAAATCTATCGCAGCCAGAAACTGCGAGTATTCCAACTCTAAGAAAGAGCGAATTGTAACTTCTGCAATATACATTGTTTCCGGAGCATCGTGGTACAAACGATAATATCCATCCAGTTTTGGCGGTATAGGAATTAAACCAGTTTGACATACCAATTCCAACACATCAATCGCCTTTTGGGTTCGAACTTCTGCCAACTGTTTCCGAAGTTCCTGCCATTTTACCTTTTCAGACTTTTTGGTGATAGGATAGCGTTTGATGTCAAGCGTATCAAATAGAAGCTGTGTGTTTGATGTGCAGAGTGCCTTGTAAATCGGCTCGACTGTATTCATAAAAACCAATTATCCCGTAACCCCAAGGCAAAAACGGTCAAGGTGTAGGAGTAATCGAGGAATAATCGACTCTCCTACACCTCTTTTTACACCGTTCTGCCGCTTTAGATAGAGGAGCAGAGGCCAAATCTACTCGCCTCAGTATCCGCGAACATCCTCGACAAACGACCCGTTTCTCAAGTGGTTTTCGTACGCTTCTCGAATGATGCGAATAGCGATGTCTACTTCTCCATTTTGAAGATCGTTGTCTTTGATGATCTCCTCATATTCCGCATAGATCCGAAAGACTCGCTTAAACTGCTCCCTGGTCACAGGATTATCGGGGCAAACGCAGTACGAGGCAAAACTTGTGATCGAGCTGCGCTTGCTTTCAATGTAGAGAGACATGGTGATTTCGGTGTTCTTATCCGTTTCTTCTTTCAGAACCTCAATGGACTGATCATACACCACTGCTCTATCATTTACCCATTTCATCCAGGCGTCACGCTTGGCGATATTATCTTCGCTGTAATGGGATTCCACGCTGTTCAACACGGTCTTCACATCGTGAATCGTCGCGGACATTTCTCGCATGGTCTGCCGTTCCTGCTTCTTCCGAGCAAAATATTTCCTGATCTTAATGAACTCGGGAACGACTTTCCCCTTAAACTCCAAAATTTCGCCAACGATCTGCATGATCAAAAAAACGCCGATAATAGCCAGACCTAAAGCGATAGGTATGTTCAGGTACTCGATATAGCTGATCATGTTAACCGATCACCCACCTCGATAAAGGTGGGTTTCTTTTCTTCCGCCATCATCCAACCTCCTTCAAAGCAGGCAAATTTGGAAAACTTAGGCTTTGGGACTCAGCATCCCGAGCAGTTCCTGATACTCGCTCTCGCTGATTTTGTCGGCGGCATAGAAAATATCGAGCTTCGTCTCGATACCCTCCGTCTGGCCTCTCTCGATCATGCGCTTCAAAGTTCGGTACAGCATAGCAGTTTTCCCCTTTCTTAAATATCCAGCTCCGTCAGACCCAGCTCCAGCAGAGTCAGACGGAATTCCTGGTCCACGTTCATGGCATCCGTATCCACTTGTGCGGAATACAGTGCCCGATTGCTGCGGTCGATCTCGTTGTCTATTCCCTTTCTCAGGAACGTCTCGTAGTTCTCCCGCACGTTTGCCGCGATGCCGTCCCAGGTTTCCACCTCCACATGGTACTCGTCGTACTCATATCCGGTGAAGTCCTCGGTCTGGACAGGCGTCACGTTCTGGAAAAGCCGTACAAGGCTTCTTCCGCTTCCGGGAATGCGCTCCACGGTAAAACTGCCGGGGTCAACCATCCCTTGTACTTTCATGGTGCCGCTCCTTTCACGCCGCCTGGTAGGGCGGATATAATTTCTGAAGCCGTCTGCACTCTTTTCGGACGACTTTCTTAAGATCGAACATGGTCTTCGGCTGGTAATACCGCTCCAAAATCCGTTGACAATCGCACTTTCGGAGCTGCCCAAGCCGTGAGATCAGGCCGGAGGCCCGCTTAAACGAGATGACCCGGTTTCGATCCCTTCGGTAGTAATATAAATGCAGCGACTGCTTGAGCCGAAACAGGTTGTGCTTTCGGAGGATGGTGTAACCGTGCCCGAACCGGTAGCCCAGCGCCGACGGAATCCTCGGCCGTCTTCGGCTCTGTTTGGCCTCGGGCAGCTGCTCTCTGGCCTTCTCCACCCTTGGGGTAAAGCCGATCCGAAAGACCTGCCAGTTGTCTTTCAGCTTTAGTCCCACGTCGGCCAGCCACGCCTGAATATCCCGGATCAGCTTCCGCAATTTCCGCTTGCTGGAGGCGAAGATGGTGAAGTTGTCCATCTGCCGCAGGTAGTGGCTGACGCCGTACTCCCTTTGGTGAATCATCAGGTCCAGCGGCTGGAGCACCAGGTGCAGGAACCAGGCGGAGAAGAACGCGCCGATCAGTACGCCGTATTCCATCAGGGCGTCGCACAGCCAGAGGGTCTCCCGGTCCTTGAACAGCCGTTTCAGTGCCTGGATGACATACGGCGGGTCCAGCTCCTCAAAGCAGTGGTAGATGTCGCATTCCGCGCCGTACCGTGTGCCGGCGGCGTCTCCCTTCATCCACTTCTTGATCGCCTTGACCCCGTAGGAATTTCCCCGTCCCGGCACGCTTGCGATGCAGTATTTGTCCATGCTCCGCATGATGTGCGGGATCATGGGCTGTAACACCGCATGGTGGACATACTGGTCCGGCCACAAAAGCGGCTCGTTGATGTCCCGCCATTTGCCCTTTCCGCTGTCCGCGTTCCGGTCCCAGCGCCGCCGTTTCAGCGGCGGGTGCATGTGCGCGTCCCCGCTCACCAGGTCCTCAATGAACCTGCGCAGCTCCGCCACATACGCATCCATATTCGCCTCGATCTCCAGGACCTTCTTGTTCAGGCTGTGGTCACCGTTGCGCCGGTGTCCCCGGTTGACTTCCCGGATGGCCAGGCGCAGATTGTCTTCCGAAAGGATTTGTTGGTAAACTCTCACTCGTTTCATCAGGGATAATATCCTCCTTGTAGCCTCACAGCCGTTCCATCGCCGCAGGTGGTTCCGGGGCGAAACCCGGCCCGAAGTGTACCAGGCTGTGTCCTGACGGCTCATCGTCAGCAAGTGCTGCGCGGTCAACTCTGCGTAATAGAAAGGGTGAGGAACCCTGACTACCGATAGGAGGTTCAGCCATACCCGACAGGCCCAATGGCCTGCGTCTGCTTCAAGAAGGCGACAGCCGATGTTGACGTTCGTGTTCGACGCACTGTTGTAGTTCACGTAGAACGGCCCGTGATTCTGGTTCTGGTTATAGTTACCGCCGTGGTGCAGGCACGGGTTACTACCGTTGAAATTCCAGTTATCCGGGACATCGTCTGCTGCAAAGTCGACCCCGCGCTCTCCTCTTACCAAAGAAGAGCGGTTTCAAATATTGTTCTTATTAAGGTGAAAAGGAGCCCTTCCGCTCCATTTTGAAATGCGTGGAAGGCCGGAGCTTGGGGGAAGGGACTGCGGTCCCCTCACCCCAAACCCCCTCCTCCCCAGGGGAATGGTCACGCCGCCTTCGGCGGGCGTTCCTGGAGGCGACAGCCGATGCTGACGTGCGCGTCCGACGCACCGCTGCAGTACACGCAGAACGGCCCGTGATACTGGTACTGGCCATAGTAACCGCCGCGGCGCAGGCACGGGCTACTACCGCCGAAATTCCAGTAATCCGGGACATACGTGGTGGTACTGCCGCCAGCCTCAGAGGGATACAGCGCCCACTCCAGACCGCTTTGGGTCGGGATGGCGAAATCCTTCGGGTAACCAGCAACCGGCTTACCGACAAGCACGCCGTTGGCACTGTCGCTGAACTGATTGGGATTCTTGATGACGTTCAGGCCGTTGCCATTGTAATAGCAGCCGTCCATCCAGTCGTACACATTGTCCCACCAGCCCTCGATGTTCCGGTACTGTGTGAAACCGTAAGTATCCCGATTGGCCGCCGTAGTACCGGTGTGGTACTGCATGGCGTCCGTACGCCCGTTGTTCTCCTTGGAGTTGCTGGCCGAGCAGCCCCGGCCGATCCGCTCGCCGTTCCAATCCGCGAACTCCACCAGGAACAGCATGTTTACATACCACATCTGGGCAAAGTCCAGCTGCCAGATGTTGGCCCCCAGGTTGTGGATCTGGGTTCGTGCCGTGCTCCGGGTGATGCTCACCTGCTGGGCCTTGTTGGTCTCCGACTTGTAGGTGCCATTTGCGCAGTGATACCGGGCGATGTAGGAGAGGTCCAGCTCTCCAAGGCCGTCCCCACGGTCCATATTTACCGGGTCCACATGGAAACCGGCCACAGGGCCGTCTGCGATCTGAAGCTTCAGTTTCTTACCGCTCTTGGTCCACTTGTACCAATACTTGGGTTCCTTCACCATCACGCCGCCCGTCCGGGTGACCTTGGTCATGTCCTTCCACGGGTACAAGTTGTCAAAGGGCGAGGAGCCGGAGCCGTTGTTCACCGCCGGGTTGGGGTCCCCAAAGCCTGCCGCTCCGTCGGTGCGCTTACCCTTGGTGGGGCCGCTGCTGGTCCAGTCCCATTCCACCCCGTAGATGGTCACGAACTGGGCATTGACTGCTACCTGCTTATCGGCCCCAGCCAGATAGTTGGCTCCCGCAGCTACTTTAACAATAATTGTAGTCGTGCCGGTGATGTTATTTACACTGTTCACCGTAACCTCGCCGGTCTGCTGATTGATGTTACCGATCGTAGCCACACCAACATTATTGGAAACGGCAGAGATCACGCCGTCGCCCTTTCGGGTCACGGTAAACTTGGCGCTTCGGGCGCCGGTATTCAGCGTCACACTTGTCGGACTTACAGATACGACCTGATCGCCCTTGCCGATAGCCCAGGTAGCTGTCTTGGCGTCCACCGTGCCATCCCACCACTGATGGTTGGAATCCGGTGTAAAGGCGGCAGTGTACCCTGTGCCGGCGTTGACCTTCGCCTCTACAGATACCGTCATTTTGTTTGGATCATAATTGGCGTCCCACACCGGAGTTTTGGGGTTCCCATCATACTTCAAAGCTCCGCTCTGGGCGGGAACCTTGGCGATGGAAGCTCGGCCGATGCTCCACTGAACGGTTTTATTGGTCGTAGAACCGTCCGACCACATGCCATTCAGAAGAATAAATGTGGCAGAGTGGGTGCCGGCATTGGTCTGTGCGGTCACCTGCACTTTGGAATTCACCTGGTCAAAGTTATTCCATTCCGGTGTCTGGGGCGCTCCCGTATAGGTCGGCGAGCCCTTCTGCGTAGGAATGGGTACAATAACGCTGGTGATCGTCCACTTGACCTCCTTGGCCTCAATGGAACCGTCCCACCACTTGTAGTTGGCGGTAGGAGTAAATGTGGCTTTGTAATCGCCTGCGTCAGTTCCAGACCGGTCTCCGCCAATGGTCAACTGACCGATGTCGTAGTTGGCCCAGGTGGGAGCCTGCGGTTTGCCGTTGGCCGCCAGTACATTGTTCTGCACCGGAAGAGAAGCGATGACCGCCCGGTCAATGATCCACTCAACCGTGGCCTCGTCCAAGCCGCCGGGGAACTGATATCCATACGACAGGTTAAACCGTGCGGAATAGGTTCCAGCGTTCACGCCATTGGTCGTGCCGGAAATGGTCATCTTCGACGGATCATACCCAGTCCAGGACGGAGTTTTTCCAGTCCCGTCATAGGTAAGGACTCCATTTTGAACAGGGACAGCCACCTCAATGGGGTTGACTGTAACATTCAAGCTGGCGGTCTTGGTCACACCCTCATAGGTATAACCGATCTCCACCGGACGGCTCCCCAAAGTAGAGAAAGCGGTCTTGGGATAGGTGTATCCCGAAACCTCCTCCGTAGAGTCATCCGAGAATTTGGCAGTGACCACCATTCCCGCAGGGGCAAATTCCTCCAGATAGTGATAGACCATCTTGGAGGGGTTGTTGGTAACGGCAATGGATACCAGCACCTTCTGCACAGTAACCGGCACACTTGCCGTCTTGGTGATGCGGCCTTCGGTATAGGTGATAACCACCTCCGTCACCCCATCCGTAAGGACTTGGGGAGACACGGAATATCCGGTCACGTCCGAAGTGAGACCATACCCATAGCCCGCGGTAACGACCATGCCCGTGGGGTCAAAGGACTCTCCGGACTTGTAAGTGGTCTTTTGGGGCGGCTTGGTAATCGTCAGGGTCTCCAGCCTCAGAGTACCGCCTCCGCCGTTGCCGCCGGTCATGTTAAAGACCTTGCCGACGTTTGCATTACTCATTATTCTGCTCGACCTCCAGTCGCAAAATATAAATGGTCAGATTTTCCGTTGGAGTTACCTCGCAGTGAAAGGTGACCTGACCGTTAACGGTGATATTGTCAGCTTTCACGCCAGTCTCGCTGACTGCCATAAAGCAATCCGCGTCAGCGCACACAATATACCAGTATTTTTCGTCAGCCAAAAGGATGTTGTCCTTTACAGTCTGAGCTCTGCCGCTCCAGTTCTCGGCCGGCAGAGTAACGGTAGTACCGCTATGCTGTGCGCCTTCCAGCAGAGGAATGATCGACTCTAAAAGCTGGTCGACGCGGTTCAGGGTATCGAGTTTTCCCCTTTCTGCCAGAGCCCGCAACTGCTCTAAGGTTGTGGCTTTGTTCTCTGCCATGTTAGAGCTCCTTTCCGAAAAAATAAGAGGGGGACAGGAATACCCCATCCCCCTCCGCGGTTATCAGACGCCAACAGCGGCGCCAAAGACCTCATCCAGCATCTGATTGACTTCCTCATCGGCCGCAACCTCAATGCCGTCCAGCTTGGCCTTGTCCTCCTTGGACATCAGACCGTTTGCCTGGCTGGTAGCAGGCTGATAGGTGGTGTCCTGTGCGGGGATACCGAGAGCAACGATATCCTCCTTGGTCACATCGTCGCCGATGACCGCATGACCCTGATTATCCTTACCGACCTTCTTGAAGCCGGCTTCGACCGCCTCAGCGGCAGGGTGGGTGTAGACCACGGTCTCCTGACCATTGATCTTGATGTTGCCGTTGACCTCGGACTTCTCCACCTTGGTCGCACCGGAGGCAATGTCCTTCAGCGCGGCGGTGATCTTGCCCTCAATGGCGGCCATTACGGTGGCGTACTCGTCCTCGTCGCCGCCAATACCGGCAACGATACCGTTCAGCTTGGTGATGGCGGCATTCATCGCGGAAGCGTCATCGGGGTGATCCTGAATCCACTGAGCAATCTCAGTCAGCGTATCCAGGGCCTCCTGGGCGCCCTCGGGGATCAGCTGAGCAGCCAGCTCCTCGTTGGCGATGGTGCGGGCGCTCTTACCCTTGTCGTTGCCGATCAGAGTTTCGACATCGGTCTTGGCGGCCTTAGCGTCCAGCACAGCCTTCAGAGCGGCATCCAGATCGGCCTCAGAGATCTGAGCCTTGTAGGCCAGGGCCGCCAGACCCGTCACTGCAACATCCTTGCCGTTGACCGCCAGGGTGCCATTGGCGGTGCCAGAGGCGATCAGAATGTCCACCATCTTGTCGGCGATGGCCAGGGCAACGCCGTTGACCTTAACGCCTACCAGGGACTTGGATTCGACCTTGCTGATCTCACCCTCGGTGCGCTGAGCCAGAAGCTTCAGCTGTTCGAGAGTAGTGTGCTTAGACATAAATATGTCCTCCTTAAAAATATTGTTTACGGCTCTTCGCCGAAAACATCATCGAGAATGTCCTCCACCTCTTCGTTAGTGGCGGTATTGTCCGGAGCCTCAGGATTTTCGGGGGGTATCCAGGAGGACTGGAATGCATTGTCGAGGACTTCCTGAACCTCTGCATCTGTAGCAGTATTTTCCCGGATGACCTCAAGGATCTGGGCCTTCACGTCTCCATCGATGTGGGTGGGCGGCATCAGTTGCGTGGGGTCAAGCGCGTACATGATCTTGCTGGCCAGACACCATACCGTGTCTTTCTGAACCCCATCCTTAATGCCGGAAACTCCGATTTTGAGATTGATTCCGGCCCGTTTCAAACACTCAGCCGGAATAATGCATCGGTCATCCGTCAACGCCACAGGCGGCTGCTGTACGCCGCCGGCTTCAAAGACAGCCGATTTGGCATAACCATCCCAGCTCTGATCAAAGCGGAACTCCACAATATAGAGCTTGTCGGAGTTCTGTACCAGACTCTCATCCTTGACCAGATGGGCATAGGTTGCTTTCACTGCGATCTCCATGGGCTTCGCCTCCTTGCTTACTGAATGGCCCCGTTCCCCGACAGCTCCAGCCGGATCAGGTTGACCGTCAGGTCCGCCGCCGGCTCTGTGTCGCAGGTCAGGGTGAGAAAGCCCGAGGTGGTGATGTTCTTGGGCTGCACATTGCAGTCGAGGAACTCCTCCTTACAGGCTTCGTCCGCGCTGAGGAAATACTTGTGGGTGCCCAGGGCCAAAAGCCGCTCGTCCGCAATGGTGACGCTCCCCTCCGACCACCCCTCGGCGGGGATGACCAGGTCGAAGGAGATACCCAATACGTCGCCGGCGCCCGTACCGTTCAGGCCGTTGTAGACCGAAATGGTGTAGGTAGACCCGTCTGTCATATGCACCGTGTAAATATCCGTGGTGCCCGGCGAGTGGTCGCCCTTGGTCAGCCGGATGTCCTGGATGCCCACGCCGATGGGGCCTTGCAGCTCACAGCTGCTGTGGCTGTCGTAATAGGCCCCTGTCTCCGCGTCCCAGATCCACCAGGTTCCATTTTGAGGCTTGGGCGGCTTGCCGCTGTACTGCTCCGCTTTGGCGGCGCTTCCGGCGGCCTCTGCGGCGCTGTCAAGGGCGTCGGCCTTGGCCTGTTCTGCGGCTGTCCTGGCCGCTTCTGCGTCCTCCTTGGACTGGGCGGCGGTCAGGGCGTCCTCCTCGGCGCTCTCCTGGGCGGACAGGGCGGCTTCCTTCGCCGCTTCCGCGCCCGCTTTGGCGTCTTCCGCCTTGGTCTCCGAGGCCTTTGCGTTGGTTTCACTAACCTTGGCCGCGTCCCGCGCCGCCTCCGTGGCGGTCCTGGCCTCCTGAGCCGCTGCGGCGTCTGCCGTGGCTTGGGCACCCAGGGTCTCCACCTGATTGCGGACCTCCTTAGCCCGCTCTTCTGCTGCCTTGGCTTCGGCCTCGCTGAGAGCAGCGGCGTTCTTGGACTCCTCCGCCTCTCTGGCCTGTTGCAGAGCCGTCTGCTCCGAGGCCTTGGCGTTCTCCTCCGAGGTTCCGGCCCGTTCCGCTGCGTCAACGGCGAGGTCCGCGTACCCCTCCGCCGCAGTCTCCGAGGCTTTGGCGCTGGTTTCAGACTGGGCGGCTTTCCCGGCGGAGTCCAGGGCTTCAGCCGCCTTCTGCCCGGCGGTGTCCGCCTCGTTCTTGGCTTTTTCCGCGGAGGCCTTGGCGGAGTCCTTGGCCGTGGCGGCAAACTCCATGGCGCTGGAGGACTCCTTATTCATGGCGGCAAGGGCGTCGTGGATGGAACCCCGCACCTCCTCACCGTAGATCGCCTCCAGAATCTTCTTCAAAAAACTGCTGATGTCGGCCAAATCGGACCACCTCCTAATCTTCCAGCATCCAGTCGATGGCCAAAATTTCCTCCCCCGTCAGGTTCCCCTCCGCTTCGCTGTACTTGGCGGTCATCAGCTCCACCTCATGGGTCATCTCGTTGAAGGGAGCCAGCTCGTCACAGAACGTCTTGAAATTGGGGGACTCCATTTTGAGGACAAAGGTGGGCTGCCCCCGTTCATCCTTCCCTTCCTCTCCGTACTTCTCGATCAGGCTGAGGCGAATGGTCTCATATTCCACCAGGGAGTTGGAGAGAAAGCGGTAGTTCCGGGCGGCGATGTAACCGATCCGATCCCGCCGGGACAGCAGTGGCTTGAGCGAGTGGAGCCGCTCAAACACTTCGGAATTTTTTAACATTTTCTTCATGGCTGTGTCATGCTCCTGTTCCTAAATCCAGACCTTGGACGTCTGCGGCGCTGAAATCCACGACCCCCTTGAAGTAGACGATCCCGTTGCGGCTCTGGCCGATGGTGATGTATCCGCCGCAGGGGCTGTAAATGTTGATGAGAGGGGCGTTACCCTCGAAATATTCGATGGCCAGCATGTGGTAACGGCTGCTCCCGAAAGGACCGTAGAGGTTGAAGCTTCCGAAGTCGCCCCCGGCGATGATGTTGAATTCCTCGCCGTAGAACTCTCCGCCCTCGATGACCGGGGAACGGATCGTGGTCTGGTCGATGTAGGTGCTCTTGATGTACCCCGGCATCTCGATGGAGTCGGCCAGCTTGTAAGCCCGTTCGGCCCTGGAATACGCGGTATCGGCATAATCATAGGCTTCATCCGCCAGGTTGTAAGCTTGATTGGCCATAGAATACGCCGGATTGGATTGAATGTTCTGATTGCTCACCTGGGCCCAGTTGATGGTGCTCCCGGCCCCCATGGTCACCTGGCCGTTGATGGTGATAAGGCCCGTCGGCCCCACGGCGAAGGTGACCGCCCCGGTGTTCTTGTTGGTGACGGTCAGGCCGTACAGGTCCAGATATCCGGCGGTAAACTTCTCTTTGGCCAGGTCCATCATGCTGTTGCCGTACTTGTCCAAAAAGTCCTCCGCCTGCACTGTGCCGCCGAAGGTCCCCTTGGCTCCTGCCAGCGTCCCCGCGAAGGTGCCTCGCCGTGCGTAGAGGTTGCCCTGCTCGTCCACGGTGAAGTTTCCGTTTCCGATGTTGATGGAGCCCTTCTTCATGGTCAGGGTGCCCTTGTCCAGGTCCAGGATCACGTTGGAGTTGTAGTCCCGGATGACGCCCACCCGGAGCACGTTGCCGTTCAGCACCCCCGCTGTGATGTAGTCGGCCACGATGGCCCCGTCCATGGTGATGGCCAGCCCGAAGGTCTTTCCCCCGTCGTTGGAGTAGCCCAGGCCGTTCATGTTCCACTTCCAGAGCTTGTCGGCCTTGGTGTAGTCCCGGACGTTGGAAATATAGAGGGTGTCCGAGCCGTGCTCGTCCCTCGTGATGGTGATGTAGCCCGTGGTGGCCATGTTCATGATATGGGTGGCGTTCTCCTGGGCCTCCTTGAGGATGTTGTGGGCCTTGGGGAGGTTTTCGATTTTGTCCAGCACGGCGGCGTTGGTCTGGTTGCTCACGCTGGTAAGGCTCACCTGTACCGAATCCCCCATTTTGAACTGGGTGTTCTCCGGGGCATCCAGCGGGATTTCCAGCCTGGTCACCGGGAAGAGCCGGTCCAGCCCGTGGGGGCGGGAGATGACCCGGATCTCGTCCAGCAGCTTCACCGCCTCGGTCTCCACGTCCAGATAGTGCAGGTCCAGGGCGGAAAGCTCCAGCTCCAGGTTGTCAAACTGAAGGTCCGCCAGATACTCCCTGGCCTTCTCCAGCAGCACCTGGGGGTCGCTCACATCGTCCCAGTTCACCGTCTTCGCGATCCAGCCATGGCTCGCCACTGCCTCGTCGGATTGGACGTACAGGCTTCCGCCGTTCACGCTCTCCACCGTCAGATAGGCGTCCAGCGCCTCGATGGGACTGTCGTCCAGCCGGTTCCCCAGAGGGACGATGGCCGTGGCATACTCGGCGGAGTCCCAGTTCCGGACAAAGTCCAGCAGGTTGGACCCGAACTGGATCACCTGGCTGCATGTGTCCGGGTAGTTCTTCAGATAGTCCAGATACCGCACCCCGTCCGCCTTGCGCACCCGGAGATGGCCGCCATAGGCTTCCACCAGGGCGTTGAGTGACTCCAGGGTCTTGCCGTAGTTGGTGTAATAGGTGGGGAAGGCCTCGTCCACCACCGTCACCGCCCCGATGGCGAACCGGCGGTTCTCACCCACCTGCCCGTTGTGGACGGCGATGAGCTGGTCGAGGTACTCCCGGACCGATTTCCCGGCATACTCCGCCGGCGGCTGGACCGAGTCGTTGAAGAAGGCCAGCTCCCCCTCGCAGTAGAGCACCCGGTTGTTCCAGAAGTCCCGGCTCTCCGACAGGGCCCGTCCCGCCCAGATTTCTTCCCCGTTCTTCTTCACGGAAATATCTGTGACCATGCGGACGATGGTGTCGTAGGCCGCGTTGGTGGGCGGAAGGGTCATCTCCAGAGACCCGGCGGCGCTGTCCTCCAGAGTCAGCTTGGGGTTGACCACCTTCATGTTGTCCAGGGAAAAGACGTCGTTGTAAATGCACACGCCGTCTGCATAAATGCTATACATGGGTCACAACCTCCCCTGTCTGAAGTCCACGGAGACGGACCCCGTTCCCGTGTCGCACCACAGCTCCAGCGTGGCGCCCAGGTCGCCGAAGAACACAAACTCCGGGAACTGGATGACCCCGTCGGGGAGGAGCTTGGTCTCGTCCAGTCCCAGCGTGGGGTTGATAAAGCGGATGTGTACTCCCCGCTTATCCGAGCTGCTCACCCGGAACACGGGGCACACCGGGGCCCGCCCGAACAGCAGCGCCGCCAGCTTCACCGCCCGGACCTCCGTCGTCACCGCGATGTCCTTGAACACGGCGGGGCGGATGACGCCATTTTGAAAGTTGAAGGGGTCCCACAGCCAGTCGTCCGTGGAGGACAGGACTGACCACTTGTAGGGCCCCACGTCATAGTCGATGGTGATACGCGACCAGTCCTTCTCTGACTTCCAGACGTTGACGGTGAACCGCCCCTCGTAAAAATACTCCGGGTCGTCCTCCAGCACTGCCCGCAGCTTCTGCCCGTGCAGATAGTCCATGATGTCGGAATAGGCCATGTGCCAGGGCTTGAAGTCGTTCATCACGATAAACTCGATAGAGCCCGTCCGGTTTTGGTACACCGGATACCCGGTCAGGGATTGGGACAAGTCGATGACCCCGTCCCCGCCGGGGATTTCCAGCGTCTTCACCTTCTGGGCCGGCGGATTGAACACGGGCCGGGAGGCGGGGACCAGCCGCCAGTCATCCCAGGTGTTTTTCCCGCCAATGGTGATGGAATGATACACGGCTCAGTTCCCCCTTCCTCTCCGTGTCGCCCTCTGTCCAAGGGCGTTGTCCATGGGTCCCGCCATCTCACCGACCAGAGTGCCGGTGTCCAGCACGACCCGCATCCGCTCCATGCGCTCCGTCATCTCTGCCATTTCACTGCGCAGGGTGCGAAGCTCCTCAATGATGTCGTCGTTGTCTACCTTGACCGTCATCCGGTTCTCCCCGGAGGCGTTTTGGAACGCCAGGCTGGCCTGTCCCGCCAGGCGGATGGACCGCAGGGGGTAGAACAGGCTGTCGATCTGGGTCGAGGCCCCGGTGAGGTCAGACAGGTCCAGCACCGGGCGTATGGTGGGCCGCATCTCCGCCTCGCCGCTCAGCAGGTCGGGGAGTCCGGCAATGGCGCCGGAAAGGCCGTCCACGGCGGAGTCCGCCATGTCTGCGCCGGCGGCAAAGGACCTTTCGGCATAGCCGGCCAGTCCGCTGACAAAGCCAAGGCCGGTGAAGGACCCCAGCTCCCGGAAGACCCGGGAGGGAGAGTTGATCTCCAGCGTGCTCTTCACCGCCTCCACGCCCGCCAGCGCCATGCTGGTCAGCTCGTCGATAAAGGTGGATTTGGACTGGGCCACGCCCTGGGCGAGGCCGGCGGGAATTTGCTGTCCCGTCTCTGTCCACCCGGCTTCCGACAGGATTTTCCGGGCCGCCTCGGTCATTTCCGCCATCTTGGCTTCCGTGTCCCGCTTGATCAGGCCCACATTTTCCGAGAATTCCTGCCGGAGGGAGGCCAGCTGACGGCTGGTATCCTCCTCCAGCTGGGCCATCTCGCTCTGCCAGGTCAGCCGGTACTCCTCCAGCTCCACCGCCGCGTCCGCCCGGAGCTGCGCGATCTGCTCCTGGGTCTCCACCCGAAGCCCCTCCAGTTCCGAGGTCGCCTGGTCACGGGCCTGGGCGTGCTTGACGGACCAGAGGGAGACGTACTTCTCCAGCTCGTCGTCGCTCATGGAGTTCAGCGCCCGGATCTCTTCGATGGCGGAGGGCCCCATCTCCTGGAGCTCCGCGATCAGGTCCGAGTCAACGCCCCTGGCGGAGAGCTGACCCAGAATATCCTGCCACTCGCCAAACTCCTGGACCTGACCCTCCAGATTCTGCATCAGCGTTTCACTGCTGATCGCTTCCTTCTTCGTGACCTCGTCAAAGAGGCCGTAGGACTGGTACAGGCTCTTGGTCCGGGACTCCACCGCGTCCTGATACTGCTGGTTCAGGGATTCGATGTCCCGTTCCAGCTGCTCGTTGATGGACTTGACCTTGTTGGCATAGGCCTCCTCCAGCTGGATGCGCCGCTGGTTGGCGGACTCCTGAACGCTCTGCACGTCGGCGATGTACTGCTGCTGGGCCTCATAGATTTCCTGCTCCAGCCGGTAGACCTCCCGGTCCAGCTTCTTCCGCTCCTCGGTGCCCTTGGCGTACCGGCTCTGGACCCGCTTGTAGGCGGCCAGCTCGTCGGCCAGGCTCAGACGGTTGTAATACTTTTCCTCCTCGATCCAGTCCAGGGAGTTCTGATAGGACTCGTCCACAAGCTGGTTGCGGAGGGTGAAGACCTTCCGGTCCAGCTCCATCCGTTCCTTGCTGCCCTCCAGATACCGGGCCTGCATCCGCTCATAGGCGGCCAGCTCCTCCTCGGTGCTCAGGCGCTTGTAATACTTCTCCTCCTCGATCCAGTCCAGGGAGGCCTGGTAGGTGGCGGAAACCAGTTCATTTTGAACCCGATAGACCTCCCGGTCGATCTTCATCCGCTCCTCACTGCCGGCCCTGTACTTCTTTTGGAGGTTTTCCCATCCGGCCAGCTCGTCCATCAGGCTCAGCTCGCCGTAATACTGCTTCTCGTTGATCCAATCCTCAAAGGCATCGACGCCCTTCTCGCTGACGGCGATCACCTCGTCGATCATGCCGGAGGCGGCCTGTGCGGCAGGGACGATGCTGTTGTTGACGCCGATGGCCAGACCCTCGCCCACGTTTTCGCCCAGATGGATGAATTCCCGGGAGGGGGAGTGGCTGTCCAGCGCCTTCTTTGCCGCTTCCAGAGCGGCCAGGCCCAGGCTTCGGCCGGCGGACCTTGCGCCGCCCAGCTTGGAGTTGATGCCGTTGATAAAGCCCTGCCCGGCGTTCTTTCCGGCGGTCTCGAACTCCGGCTTCATGCGGTTGATGTTGGATACGGCGGTGGAGAGCACCGTCCTCATCGCGTCCCCCACCGTTCTGGAGTGGGCCGTGATGGATGCTTCCATGGTCCGCATCATATCCGATGTCGATGTCCGGATGGCCGGGACCTTCCCGTCCACAATGTTCGCCAGCGACTGGACCACCGTCTCCATGGCCCCGTTTGTCACGGGGAGGTTGGAGAGGACGGCGCCGCTGACGGTGGACAGCATACTGGACACGGCTTTGTTGACCGTGTCGCCGCAGTTGTAGAAAGCGCTGGTAAAGCCGGAGATGCCGGCGTCTCCCATCTTCCTCATGCTGTCGGCAAAGCTGGTCAGACCGCTGGTGTTGACCCCTGCGGCCCCCTCAGCCAGCTCCAGCAGGCTCCATACCTGTGCGACCACGTCGGCCATCCGCCCGGTGTCGATGCCGGAGATTTGGCCGTAATAGCCCTTCATGGCCGCGCCGAACTTGGAAATATCCCCGCCAAAGGAGGCCAGCGTCTGGTCTCCGCCGAACCACTTGTCAAACAGACTGCTGTCCGGCAGACCGGAGGCGAGGTTGGAGAGGGCCTCCGCCGCGTTGGCCGAGGCCGTCACCGCGTCCGCCTTCACATTGCTGATGGCCTCCGCATAGGCGGAAAGGTCCGCGCCAAACAGCGTCAGGTCATCGCCAAAGGCGGCCAGGTCGGTCCCTCCGGTAAAGAAGGACAGCAGGCCGCCCGTGTTGGGAAGGGCCTTTGCCAGCTCCACCAGGGCCATTCCGGCGGAGGCGGAGCTTTCCACCGCTTCCGGCCGAATATCCGCCACAGCGTCGCCGTAGGATTTCATGGCCGCGCCGAAGGGGATGATGCCCGCCGCAAAAGCGGCCAGGTCCTGGCTTCCGTTGAAGAATTCCATCACACCGCCTACCAGGGGAAGGGCCTCTTGCAGCCGCGCCAGAGACTGGGCGGCAGTGGCCGAGGCGGTGATGGCTCCGGTGTTGATGTCGGCCACGGCGTCCCCATAGGACTTCATGGCCGCGCCGAAGGGTACGATGCCGGCGGCAAAGGTTCCAAGGTCGTTGCCTCCGTTGAAGAATGCCATGACCCCGCCCACATTGGGCAGGTC
>NZ_JANGBZ010000023.1:0-39884 GCF_024462915.1 Clostridium sp. DFI.5.61 | reverse complement strand
GGGGCGGGGCCCCCCCCCCCCCCCCTCCGTCTGCTATGTGTCGCCGTAGATCTCCCGGGCCTGACGGAGAAATTCGGCGTCTTTGTCATCCAGGGCGTGAAGGCCGGCCGTCTCCTCCATGTGGTGGGTGAACTCGTGAGCCACCGTGGCGAAGAGCTCATCCTTCCACCCCTCCTCGTCCTCCTCCGGGAGCAGGGCGGCAAAGGAGCCGTAGTATAGGACGATGTACCGGCCCAGCATATCATGGCAGTATTCCCCCATGATGTACATCTCACCGGGGGGGAAATCAGGGTCAGGCAGGGCCGCCTCCTCCAGCTGGATGCCGCCGTCCAGCTCCTCAAAGAAGGCGTCGGGGAATTCCCCGACGATCTCCTCCAGCCAGTCCCCCATCTGCTCGTAAGTCGGTATCATAGGCCGCTCCTGTCCCCGGGGAGGGGCTGCCCAGCCCGGTAGATTTGAGACCATGATACCACGGGCGCCGGGGAAAAACAAGGGTCAGACTCCCAGGGCGAGGGAGATGAGCAGGTCCTGGAGCCATACAGGGGCTGCAGCGGCGGCCTGGCGGATGGCGGCTGTCACCGCGGCGGGGTCGGCCCCAGGGCCGAAGGTGAGAGCGCCGGAGGCGGCCTGGCTCCCGATGGCCAGGGGAGCGGAGGCGGAGCCGCCGATGGCGATCTGGGTGCCCACCGCCCCGCCGCCCACTGCGTAGGCGCCGAAGGAGCCGCCTCCCACGGACAGCAGGCCGATGGCCCCGCCGCCCAGGGCGGCCAGTCCCACCGCACAGGCCCCAATGGCGATGCCGCCCACGGACATCCCGCCCAGGGCCAGCAGCAGGCCCAGGGAGACCCCGCCCAAGCTGAACAGTCCCAGGGAGATGCCGCCCAGGGCGAAGAGCCCAACCGCCACGTTGCCCACGGCGAAGATCCCCTTGGCCACGCCGAAGCCCCGATCCCCCAGGCGGACGTGGACCAGAGGCAGGCCGAACAGGGTGCGCTGGCTCTTATACTCATAGTGCCAGCGAGGGTAATAGTTGTGGTTGATAATGGTGGTGGGGACTTCCTGGGCATAGGGCTCCGGCTCCCGGCCGGTGACCAGATAGTCCAGCGTGACATTGAAATATCGGGCCAGGGCGGCCAGGTTGTCCATGTCCGGCCGGCTGCTGCCGGCCTCCCATTTCTGGACCGCCTGCCGGGTCACCCCCAGCAGATCGGCCAGCCCCTCCTGACTCAGCCCTGCTTTTTTCCGCAACTCATAGAGACGGTTTTGAAATTCCATAGGGACTCCTCCTGGATCAAGTGATAAGACCGGCCGGCACGCCCCGGCGGCAAGAAGACCTTAGCAAAAAGAGGCGGACAGGGCAACCAAAAGAGGCATACAATTTGACAACTAACAGTTGCATCCGGGATTTTTTCAACTTTTTGGTCCAAAAACGGGAAAAGAGACAAACGTCCGCCGGGGCTTATCTTACCACAGCACACCGGGCTTGACAAGCGCGGTGGGCGGACAGAGCACGGGGAAAGGATTGACAAACACGATGCAGACCGCTAGACTGGGGAAGATGAAGTCCCGGGTGCTGGCGGCCCCGTGGCGTGAGATCGGGAGGAGAGCGCGGATGGAAGTGAGCTGGCTGCTGGTGCAGCAGATCGCCAGCATGGTGCTGATGGGTCTGGCCGGCTATGGTGTGGGAAAACTGAAGCTGATCACAGGGGAGCAGAGCCGGGTGCTCTCCTGCATGTGTATCTATCTGGCGGTGCCGTGCAGCCTGATGACCTCCTTCAACACGGCCATGGAGGCGGACAAGCTGACCGGCCTGCTGCTGGCCCTGGGGGCGGCAGTGCTGCTCCACCTGCTCTACCTGGCGCTCAATGGCTTGATGAACCGGAGCGGGCACGGACTTGCCCCGGAGGAGCAGGCGTCCGTGATCTACAACAATGCAGGCAACCTGATCCTGCCCATGGTAATGGCCATTCTGGGGCAGGAGTATGTGATCTACACCAGCGTCTATATCCTGGTGCAGAACATCCTGATGTGGACCCATGGCCAGAAGCTGATGGGGGGTGCCCAGCAGTTTGATTGGAAAAAGATCGTGACCACACCCGCCATCGCCGCCATCCTGGCGGGACTGGCGCTGTTCATCACCGGGCTGCGCCTGCCGGGGCCTCTGGTCACCGCCATGGAGGGGCTGGGCAGCTGCATGGCACCCCTGAGCATGCTGGTGATCGGGATCTTGTTTTCTGAGCTGGACCTGAAGCGGGTGCTCTGTCAGGGGCGCATCTACTGGGTGGCGGGGCTGCGTCTGCTGGTCTACCCCCTGCTCTCCATGGCGGTGCTCCTGGCCCTGCGGGTGCTGTGGCCCCACAGCGACGGGGACAACGTGCTGCTGGTCAGCCTTCTGTGCGCCATTGGGCCGGCGGCCTCCGCCATCACTCAGATGGCCCAGCTCTACCACAACCCCAACAGTGGGTATGTCTCTTCCATCAATGTGCTCACCACCCTGCTGTGCGCGGTGACCATGCCGGTAATGGTACTGCTGTTTCAGCTGGGACTGGACCTGCTGTGAGCAGAGGGCCGGGGCTTTTCCGGAGACCTGAGATCAGAAAAAAGCGCCTGGACCTCCTTTCTCAGAGGTCCAGGCGTATCTTTTTGGTTCAGTCCAGCTCCTTTGCCAGACGGTCCCGCAGCTGGAGCAGGGAGTCGAAGCGCCCCCAGAGGAGGGGCTCCAGCTCAGGAGTGGGGGGCAGCAGGTCGGGGACCATGGCCACCCGCATCCCCGCCCGGGAGGCGGAGAGGATGCCGTTTCGGGAGTCCTCCACCGCCACAGTGCGCTCCGGGGTGGTCCCCAGGGCCCTGCAGGCCATAAGGTAGATCTCCGGGTCAGGCTTGCTGTGCGCCACCTGATCCCCGGTGATGATGGCGGAAAAACAGGGACCCAGGCCGGTCATCTCCATCCGCCGCTCTGTCCGGGGGCGGCCGGTGGAGGTGGCCAGGGCGGTGGGGACGCCCCGGCTCCGCAGCAGCTCCAGCACCTCCCCCACGCCGGGCTTCATAGGGACGCCCTCCGTCTCCATCCGGGCCTGGGAGCGGGCGGAACAGGCCGCCATAAATGCGTCCTTGGGAAACTCCGCCCCAAAGAGATCTTCCATTTTCTGAAAAATGTCGGCACGGTTCTGGCCCACGAACTCCAGATAGGCTTCTCCCACCTGGGGCCAGCCCATTTCCCGGCTGACGGCCAGCCAGGTCTGCTGGGTGAGACGCTCGGTGTCGAACAGCACCCCGTCTACATCAAAGACGACGCCTTCTATCTTCAAGCCGGTCATACCTTCCCAATGTCCGTGCGGAAGTGCATGTCCTGGAAGGAGATGGGTTTGCAGGCGGCGTAGGCTTTTTTGATGGCTTCCTCCAGGTCTCCGCCCACGGCAGTCACTCCCAGCACCCGGCCGCCGGCGGTGAGGACGGTCCCGTCCTCACCCAGCTTGGTGCCGGCGTGGAACACCGTGGCCAGCTTTCCGGCTGCCTCCAGACCGGAGATGGGGTAGCCGCTCTGGTACTTCACCGGGTAGCCGCCTGAGGCCAGCACGATGCAGCAGGAGGCGCCGGGCTTCCAGCGGATGTCCATCTGGTCCAGGGTGCCGTCCACACAGGCTTGGAAAATGTCCATCAGGTCGGTGTCCAGCATGGACAAGAGGGGCTGGGTCTCCGGGTCGCCGAAGCGGGCGTTGTACTCCACCACCTTCGGGCCGTCCTGAGTGAGCATCAGGCCGAAGTAGATGACTCCCTTGAAGGGCCTGCCCTCCGCCTTCATGGCGGCCACTGTGGGCAGGAAGATCTCCTTCATGCAGCGCTCGGCGATCTCCGGGGTGTACTTGGGGGAGGGGCAGAAGGCGCCCATGCCGCCGGTGTTGGGGCCCTGATTGCCGTCGTAGGCCCGCTTGTGGTCCTGGCTGGACAGCATGGGGACCAGGTGCTCCCCGTCGCAGAAGGCCAGCACAGTCACCTCGGGACCCACCATGCACTCCTCGATGACCACGGTGGAGCCGGAGGCACCGAATTTGTGGTCCTGCATCATGGAACGCACGGCCTCCTCGGCCTCCTCCACAGTGGCGGCCACCACCACGCCCTTGCCCAGGGCAAGGCCGTCCGCCTTCACCACGATGGGGGCCCCCTGCGCCCGGACATAGGCCAGGGCTCCATCCATATCGGTGAAAGTTTCGTATTTGGCGGTGGGGATGTGGTACTTCTTCATCAGCTCTTTGGAGAAAGCCTTGCTGGCCTCAATGACAGCGGCGTTGGCCCGGGGGCCGAAGGCGGGGATCCCCGCCGCCTCCAGGGCGTCCACCATGCCCAGGGCCAGGGGGTCGTCCGGGGCCACCATGACGAAGTCCATCGCGTGCTCCTTGGCCCAGGCCACCATGGCCTCCACGTCCGTGGCCTTGATGGGCACGCACTGGGCCACCTGGGCGATGCCCCCGTTGCCAGGGGCGCAGTACAGCTCGGTCACCTTGGGACTCTGAGCCAGCTTCCAGCAGATGGCGTGCTCACGGCCGCCTCCGCCGACGACTAATGCCTTCATAAAAACACGACCTTTCAGCAAGTTAGGAATTAGAAGTTAGGAATTGTTCCGTCACGGACAGACTTTGTGATGGAGGAGAGCAGTTTTCTCAATTCTTCGCAGTCCGAATGGAGAGAGTCATATTCAGTGCGGGAAATGTAGTCGCAGGAATAGAGCAGTTCCAGCCAGTAGAGAGTCTCCGCACATTCCTTCAAGGCAATGTACAGTTTATTTAAGAAGTCCTTCCGGCTGCTTCCGTACTGAGCCTCTGCGATATTAGCGCCAATGCTGGTGCCGCTGCGCAGCATCTGCTTGGAGAGGACATATTCCTTCTTCTCCTCCGATAAATATCGGTAAGCAAAGACAATGCGCTTGGCAAAAGCAAGGCTTTTGGGCATCAGGATACGTTCGCTGCTCATAAATTCCTAACTCCTCATTCCTAATTGAATTAGTGATGGAACAGCCGAATCCCGGTAAACGCCATGACCATGCCGTACTTGTTGGCGGTGGCGATGACCTGATCGTCCCGGATGGAGCCGCCGGGCTGGGCGATGTACTGCACGCCGGACTTCTGGGCCCGCTCTACGTTGTCCCCAAAGGGGAAGAAGGCATCGGAGCCCACAGTGACCCCGGACATCTGGGCGATCCAGGCGGCCTTCTCCTCGGCGGTGAGCACCTCGGGCTTCACCTGGAAGGTGTTCTGCCATACGCCCTCGGCCAGCACGTCCTCGTACTCGTCGGAGATATACAGGTCGATGGCGTTGTCCCGGTCGGGGCGGCGGATGTTGTCCACGAACTGGAGGCCCAGGACCTTGGGATGCTGGCGCAGCCACCAGATGTCCGCCTTGCTGCCCGCCAGTCGGGTGCAGTGGATGCGGCTCTGCTGGCCGGCGCCCACGCCGATAGTCATGCCGTCCTTCACATAGCACACGGAGTTGGACTGGGTGTACTTCAGGGTGATGAGGGAGAGGAGCATGTCGTGCTTGGCCTGCTGGGGCAGGTCTTTGTTCTCGGTGACGATGTTCTGGAGCATCTCCTCGCTGATATCCAGGCTGTTGTATCCCTGTTCGAAGGTGATGCCGAAGATATTGCGGCGCTCGATGGGGGCGGGCTCATAATTGGGGTCGATCTCAACCACATTATAGCCTCCCTTGCGCTTGGCTTTCAAGATATCCAGGGCCTCGTCGGTATAGCCCGGGGCGATGACGCCGTCGGATACCTCAGCGGCCAGGAAGCGGGCGGTATCCCCGTCGCACACATCGGACAGGGCGGCCCAGTCTCCGAAGGAGCACAGCCGGTCGGCCCCCCGGGCCCGGATATAGGCGCAGGCGATGGGGGACAGCTCTCCCTCCGGGGCAAAGTAGATGCGCCGTTCTACATCGCTGAGGGGCAGGCCCAAGGCGGCCCCGGCGGGGGAGACGTGCTTGAAGGAGGCGGCGGCGGGCAGGCCGGTGGCCTTTTTGAGGGCCTTCACCAGCTGCCAGGAGTTCAGGGCGTCCATGAAGTTGATATACCCCGGACGGCCGTTGAGCACCTTCAGGGGCAGATCGCCCTCCTCCATGAAGATGCGGGCGGGCTTCTGGTTGGGGTTACATCCGTATTTCAGTTCCAGTTCTGTCATGATCTGCACCTCTTTTTCTCAGTTTGGGACTTTGGAGGCGGCGTGGGCCTGCTCTCCGTGCTTGTTGAGGATGACGGTCTCACGCTCCCCGGTGGCCAGGTGGATATACTGCACAAACAGGGACACCTTGTTGTCCTCATTCAGGCTGGCCCACACCTGACTGGCCAGGGTCTCAGCGTCAGGGGCGGAGACAGACACCCGGCGGGGCTCCCCCTCAAAGGAAGGGAGAGGTTCGGCATTCTCCTGGTAGGTGTGGATGAAGCGGCCCTCCCCAGCCAGGGGGGCGTCGTACTCATAGAAGTAGCGGTGGCTGCAGGCGGGGTCACCGTCGGCGGATTTCAGGATGGACAGGCAGAAGGAGCCGTCCTGGTCCACCACGCCGGAGATGCGGGGGGTATAGTTGGGGCCGTCGGGCTCATAGCACCGGGTGCGCAGGGCGTCGATGTAGCTCTTGCCCGCCAGCAGGCTGTCCCGGATGGTGTCGGTCTGGTCTCCGTTGGTGACCACCGTCACCTCCCCCACCCGGCGCACCGGGTGGTAGATGATAAGGGAGGGGTCCACCATCTTGCTCTCGTCATAGGCCCGGGTGCGGATACCGTCCCCGGTGGCCTCAAAGACGCGGTTACGGCTGTTCCCGCTGCGGCCCATGATGAAGTAGATGATGACCGCCTTCTGGCCATCGGCGGAGCGGCCCAGGACGATGCCACGGCCGGGGTAGGGGTGAGCTTGCAGGAGTTCATTTATATCAAGAATTTTCATGGGGATCCTCCTTGTTGTCCTCATTTGTGGATGATGGGGGAGACTTGTGATACCATGTGAGATAGCGGGACCCCAGGTGGATGAGCAGGGGGACCGCTCCTGCCAGCGTGAACAGCAGGCCAAAAAGACTGTAGAAATCACTGTAATCCAGGCTGCTGACGAGCAGAAGCAGGGCTCCGCCCAGAAGCAGAAAGCCGGAGGCGAGAATGGTCTTGGCGGACATGAGATGCTCCTTTCTTTCTCATACAGCGGCAAAAAGGGCGCACCGCGTTTCGGAAAACGGGTGCGCCCAGACGGTCGGCATGGTCCACAACGATGCTCCCTGTGGTCCATTCCACTTCCGTCAGTTACACCGCGTGTTTGATCTTTGTGTGGAGGCGTATTACAGGCAGTCCAGGATGCGGACCGCCCGGCCCTCCACCTTCAGCCGGTCCTGGCAGAAGAGGGAGACGGCCTGAGGCAGCAGCTTCCACTCGCACTGCTCCATGATGCGCCGCTGGAGGACCTCCGGCGTGTCGCCGGGCAGCACCTCAGCTGCCTTTTGCAGGATGATGGGGCCGGCGTCACACTCCTCCGTGACAAAGTGGACGGTGGCACCGGAGATCTTTACCCCGTATTCCAGAGCCTTCTCGTGGACGTGGAGGCCATAGCAGCCCACTCCGCAGAAGGAAGGGATGAGGGAGGGGTGGATATTGATGACGGCGTTGGGGTAGGCCTGGAACAGCTCCTCCGTGAGGATGGTCATAAAGCCGGCCATGACCACCAGATCGGCCCCCACCGTCTCCCGCAGCAGGCGGGTCAGGGCGGCAGTGTAGCCGCGGCTGTCGGAGAAGTCCCGCCGGGGGAGCACATAGCCGGGGATGCCGGCGTTCTTGGCACGCTCCAGGGCGAAGGCGTCCGGAGTGGAGGAGATGACGGCGGAGATCCGGCCATTCACCAGCTCTCCCCGCCCCTGGGCGTCGATCAGGGCCTGCAGATTGGTCCCGCCGCCGGAGACCAGGACGGCGATACGTTTGGACATAGCGAACCTCCGAGTGAGTTAGGAATTAGAAAGTTAGGGATTAAGAATTTGGAATGGATGGAGTGCGCCTGGGGCGCACGGTTTGAAATCGGTCCGGCGGAGCCGGAGACACAATTCCCAACTCCTCATTTCTCATTCCTAATGTGATCAGACCAGCTCCACGCCGGCCTCGCCGGGGATGACGCGGCCGATTTGATAGGCGGTCTCACCGGCCCCCTTCAGAACGGACAGAGCCTGCTCGGCCTGCTCTGCGGGCAGGGCCAGGATCATGCCGATGCCCATATTGTAGGTGTTGTACATGTCCCGCTCCGGGATGTCCCCGGTCTTCTGGATCAGATCGAAGATGGGCAGGCGGGGGAAGGTGCTCAGGTCGATCTGGGCGGTGAGCCCCTGGGTCATCATCCGGGGCACATTCTCATAGAAACCGCCGCCGGTGATGTGACTGACGGCATGGATGTCCACCCCGGCCCTCAGCAGGGCCTTCACCGATCTTACATAGATGCGGGTGGGGGCCAGCAGGGCCTCGCCCAGGCTCTTGCCGCCCAGATCCTCACGGGGCGTCTTCAGGTCGGCGTGCTCCACGTCAAACACCTTCCGCACAAGGGAGAAGCCGTTGGAGTGGACCCCAGAGGAGGCCAGGCCGATGAGCACATCCGCCTCGCTCAGGCGTCTGCCGTCAATGATCTTTTCCTCGTCTACCAGCCCGACGGAGAAGCCGGCCAGGTCGTACTCCTCCTCGGGGTAGAAGCCGGGCATCTCTGCGGTCTCGCCACCCACCAGGGCACACTCCGCCTGGCGGCAGCCCTCGGTGATGCCGGAGACGATGTCCGCGATGCGCTCGGGGTAGTTCTTGCCGCAGGCGATGTAGTCCAGGAAGAAGAGGGGGGCAGCGCCGCCGCAGATGATATCGTTGACACACATGGCCACGCAGTCGATGCCCACGGTGTCATGCTTATCCATCAGGAAGGCCAGCTTCAGCTTGGTACCCACGCCATCGGTGCCGGACACCAGCACCGGCTTCTTCATGCCGGTCAGATCAGGGGCAAACATGCCGCCGAAGCCGCCCAGGGTGCCCATCACCCCGGGGATATAGGTGGACTCCACCATGGGCTTGATGCGCTCCACCGCCTCATATCCGGCGGTGACGTCCACCCCGGCGGCGGCGTAGGACTCCGAATGGGAGTTTTTCATCTTAAAAACCTCCAAATCACTGTGTTAAAGCCTCGCAGACTTTCCGCCGAAAGCGGAAAGGACAACAAAGAGTCCGCAGGCGAATCCATTTCGCCGCAGGACATCATGACCCCTGGCCGTGGCGGCCAGGGCCGCCTTTCCTGTGGAAAGGCGAGGGGATATCGACGAGGAAGCGACGTTGCGTCCAGGGGGGACATCGCCCCCCTGGAGGGGCCTTATTCCCTGCCGTTCCAGCAGTAGGTGCAAACCTTGTCCCGGTCCAGGCCGATGGACTCCAGCAGTCCCTCCAGGGACTGGTAGCCCAGGGAGTCGAAGCCCAGCTTCTCGCAGATGGCCTTCAGCATGCACTGGCCCCGCTCAGTATGTACGTCGGCGTACTCCTCCAGATGCTGCTGCCCCTCATCTCCCTCCAGCTCCTGGATGGTGCGGCGGGCCAGCAGGTCCATGTCGGAGTTGCCCCGGGAGAAGTTCAGATACTTGCAGCTGTGCATGATGGGGGGGCAGGCGGAGCGCATATGGACCTCCTCCGCGCCGGACTCATAGAGGAATTCCACGGTCTCCCGCAGCTGGGTGCCCCGGACGATGGAGTCGTCCACAAAGAGGAGCTTTTTGCCCTCGATGAGCTCAGGCACCGGGATCTGCTTCATCTTGGCCACCTGCTTGCGGACATCCTGATTGGTGGGCATGAAGGAGCGGGGCCAGGTCGGGGTGTACTTGACGAAGGGGCGGGCAAAGGGCTTGCCGCTGCGGTTGGCAAAGCCGATGGCGTGGGGGACGCCGGAGTCAGGCACCCCGGCCACATAGTCCACCTTGGGCAGCTGGCCCCGGGCCACCTCGTCCCGGGCCATGATCTCCCCGTTGCGGTAGCGCATGACCTCTACATTGATCCCTTCGTAGTTGGAGTTGGGATAGCCGTAGTAGGTCCACAGGAAGCCGCAGATCTTCATCTCCTGGCCGGCGGGGGAGAGGGTCTCGAAGCCGTCAGCGGTGATGCGGACGATCTCACGGGGGCCCAGCTCGTAGGCGTCGTGGTAGTCCAGCTTGTGGTAGGCAAAGGACTCGAAGGAGACACAGCAGCCGCTGTCGTTCTGCCCCACCAGGACCGGCAGACGGCCGAGCCGGTCCCGGGCGGCGATGATCTCACCCTGCTCTGTAAGGAGCAGCAGGGTGAGGGAGCCATCGATCTCCTCCTGGGCGTGCAGGATGCCGGAGACCAGGTCATCCTTCTGGTTGATGAGGGCAGCGGCCAGCTCGGTGGAGTTGACCTTTCCGGAGCTCATGGCCATAAACTGATGGCCGTGGTCGGAAAAATACCGCTGGATCAGCTCCTCGGCGTTGTTGATGATGCCCACCGTGGTGATGGCGTACAGTCCCAGGTGGGACCGTACCAGCAGGGGCTGTGGGTCAGTGTCGCTGATGCAGCCGATGCCGCTGCACCCGTGGAAATCGGACAGATCCTTCTCAAACTTGGTGCGGAAGGGGGTGTTCTCAATGGAGTGGATCTGCCGCTGGAACCCATCTTTGGCGTCATGGATGATCATGCCGCCCCGCCGGGTGCCCAGGTGGGAGTGATAGTCCACTCCAAAGAAGATATCCAGGGTCACATCCTGGTGTGAAACTGCGCCAAAAAAGCCGCCCATGTGGTCCTCCTAAAAAGTTTAGAGTGAAGAGTTGCGCGTGGAGAAAAGGGAAAGAGGAGAACATACTCCCTCGCTCCCCACCCCCCTGTGCCTGCCCAGGGAGATCTATTTCCTGTGTTTGCGGATCAAAAGCCAGGCCAGGGTCCCCGCGCCCAGGATCAGCAGCGCCAGGAGCAGAAGGACTGGCCCCGGAGAGCCGGTCACGATTACGGCAGTGGGACCGTCCGCTGAGCCGATGATCCCCAAGGCTTATTTCCCCATCAGGCGGCGGGCCATCTCCTGGTAAGCGCCCTCCACGTTGCCCAGGTCCCGGCGGAAGCGGTCCTTGTCCAGCTTCTCCCCGGTCTTGGAGTCCCAGAAGCGGCAGGTGTCGGGGCTGATCTCGTCGGCCAGCACGATGGTTCCGTCAGAGGTCTTGCCAAATTCCAGCTTGAAGTCCACCAGGGTGACACCGCACTCGGCCAGGGTCTTCTTCAGGAAGTCGTTGACCTGGAAGGCGTACTTCTTGATGGTGTCGATCTCGTCCCAGGTGGCCAGCTTCAGGGCTACGGCGTGGTAGTCGTTGATGAGGGGATCGTGCAGGTCGTCGTTCTTATAGGAGAACTCGATGGTGGGGGCGTCGAACACGATGCCCTCCTCCACGCCGTAGCGCTTGGCGAAGGAACCAGCGGAGATGTTGCGGATGATGACCTCCAGGGGGACGATGGTCACCTTCTTCACCACGGTCTCCCGCTCGCTCAGCTCCTCCACAAAGTGGGTGGGCACGCCGGCCTTCTCCAGCTGGCCCATCAGGTAGTTGGTCATCTGGTTGTTGATGGCCCCCTTGCCGGTGATGGTGCCCTTTTTCAGACCGTCAAAGGCGGTGGCGTCATCCTTGTAGGACACGATGACCAGACCCGGGTCCTCGGTGGAATAGACCTTCTTGGCCTTGCCCTCATACAGCTGCTCGACTTTCTTCATAGTAGACCGTCCTTTCTTTTTCTCAAAAATCTAGTTGATCGGGAAGCAGAAACCTGCTTGAGATAGGAGTTGAAAAGCGGTGCTGGGGTGCCTAAAATGCGCGCGCAGCGCGCTCCATCACTCCGATTTCCTGTCTGGATCAAAGCTCTGCCTGGAGCTTGGCCTCCTTGGCGGCGATCTGCTCCGCCATCTTCTCCCGGGCGGCGTCCAGCTTGGCGGCCAGCACATCGTCGGAGACGGAAAGGATCTGGGCGGCCAGCACAGCGGCGTTCTTAGCCCCGTTGATGGCCACAGTGGCCACGGGGATGCCGCTGGGCATCTGCACGGTGGCCAGCAGGGCATCCAGGCCGTCCATGGCGCCCCCCTTCATGGGGATACCGATGACGGGCAGGGTGGAGTTCCCGGCGAAGGCCCCCGCCAGGTGGGCGGCCATGCCGGCGGCGCAGATGAGCACGCCGAAGCCGTTGGCCCGGGCACCCCGGGCGAACTCGGCGGCAGCGGCGGGGGTGCGGTGGGCACTGAGGATGTGGGCCTCATAGGGGATGCCGAACTCCTTCAGCTGGGCGCAGGCCCCCTGGACCACCGGCCAGTCAGAATCAGAGCCCATAATGACAGCGACTTTCTTCATAAAAAACTCTCCTTTCAGGATCCCGGCCGGGGGACAGGCGAAAAGGAGCGGCCCGGACCGCTCTCCCCGGGGAAAAGATTCAGGCCGCCCGCCTGGAACGGACAGCCTGGGATCGCTTACCTGTTATTTTTGGGCGCACAAATCCCCCCGCAGGATGCTGTGCTGCCGACAAATGGAAGACAGGCACACAAACATAGGAGGACCTCCTTGCCCAACAATGAATGGACTTTCATTTTATCGAAAAATCCCGATATTTGCAAGGGGGCAGGGCATTTTTGTCAGCTTCCACAAGGAGCGGGAGAAAAAATGACAAGGAAGTCGTCAGGACGGCGGGGGCGGGCTCACAGCAGGCCCGCCGTGACCAGGATGCGCTTGACCTCGTCGGCCCGCCGTGACCAGGCGGCGGCCGCACCGTAGTCCCGGCGGCGCTGATCCACCCAGCCCGGGTCCTCCGCCAGCGCCTGCTGGCACAGATGGAGGAACTCCTCCGGGGAGTGGGCGCCGTAGACCACATCGGGGAAGAGCTCCACCTGTTCCGGCCACAGCATGGATACGATGGGCTTGCCGGTGGAGAGATACTCATAGAGCCGGGGCGGGACCACGTCGTTATAGGGCTGGCTGTCCCGCAGCAGGTCCAGCAGAACCTGGCAGCGGCCCAAATAGTCGGGGACCTCCACCAGCGGGCAGGGGCCGGCCAGCATCACATTGGACAGGCGGGAGAGACGGCGCAGCAGAGGGTTTTCTTCCCGGCGCCCCAGTAGCAGGAAGGTCCAGGCGGGCCGGGCCTGGGCGGCATAGAGGATGGGGGTCAAATCCAGGTCGGCATGGATGGTGCCTGCCCAGCCCAGCAGGGGCCCGGGCAGGTGGTCCAGCTCCCCCCGACGCCCGGCGGAGCCCGCGGCGGCGAAGAGAGGGTAATTCACCCCGTTGGGAAGCAGCGCGATGTTGCCGCTGCACGGGGAGAGGCGGTCGGCCAGCCCTGGGGAAGCGGCAAAGACCACGTCCGCCGCACCAGCCAGACTGCCCTCCCACCGGTCGGGCAGCTCGTCCCACACCTGGTCGCAGTCGTAGACCAGACCGTCGTACTCCAGCGCATCCAGGGCGTGGATATGGACAGGGGAGGTGGTCCACAGAAGGGGACGGCGGAAGCGGTGCCGGGCCAGCTTGTCGGCGAGAAAGCGGATCTGGCGCTGCCGGGAGAGCCGGAACAGCCGGTCGTGGCGCTCATCCACAGGGAGGGCGGGGGGCATGGTATAGACGGTGACGTTGGGGCGGACCTTCCTGCCCGGCTGGCGCCAGCGTTGATCCAACAGTCCGCCGCCGGGGCAGAAGTAGAGGACCTGGGCGTCCTTGAGCCGGGTGATCAGGTGCTGGGTCCGGCCGGGGGTGGGGCTCCAGGGCTCGGTGGAGAGACAGACGACTTGCTTCAAAAGGGAGGACCTCCCGTGTTCTCATGATCTAACAAAAACGGCTTGCCTCGGGCCCGGGAGCAGGGTATAATATCCCTGCCGGCCGGTCGGGCTTTGACCGGTCATATCTCACTTTATTATAGTCCCGGGGCCCCGGCGGGTCAAGGGAAGGAAAGGCAGGAAGTTTTTCCATGTTATCCGTGCTTCAGACATTGGATGGAGGGGCCTTGCTCTGGATCCAGGAGAACCTGCGGGGACTGTTGGACCCCATCGTAGAGGGATATACTACACTGGGCAACACCGGCCTGATGTGGATCGTGCTCTCTCTAGCCATGCTGTGCTGGAAGCCTACCCGGAAAGCGGGGGTGGCGGCCCTGGCGGCCATGGTGCTGGGGCTGCTGTGTACCAACGTGGTCCTCAAGCATGTGGTGGCCCGCCCCCGCCCCTGGCTGGATGTGGCGGGGCTGGTGCCGCTGATCCAGGAGCCGGACCCCAACTCCTTTCCCTCAGGGCATACCTGTGCTGCCTTTGCGGCAGCATCCGCCTGGTGGCGGGCGCTGCCCAGGAGATGGATGAGGTGGACCGGGCTGGTGCTGGCGGTGTGCATGGGCCTGTCCCGCCTGTATGTGGGGGTCCACTACCCCAGCGATGTGATCGCAGGGGCACTGGTAGGCCTGTTCTGCGGCTGGGCGGCCTGGAAGCTGCTGCAGCTGTGGGAGGAGCGGCGGGGATCTAGGCTCCGCTGAATTGCCATAGAGGAGCGCAGAAGCGCCGCCCGGCATCTAAACAGATGCCGGACGGCGCTTTTCTCTTGGGAGTTTATCCCCGCTTTCGCAGCAGGAAGGTGACCAGAAAGATGCCGGCCAGATACAGGGTGATGGAGGCGCCGGCGGAGGAACCGATGTAGTAGGAGGTCATCAGCCCGGCGATCCCGGCGCCCACCGCGAAGAGCAGGGAGCACAGGTGGTATTGGAACATGTTCCGGGAGATGTTCCGTGCCGCGGCGGCGGGGAGGACCAGGAGGGAGTTGATGACCAGCAGGCCCACCCAGGTCATGGACACCGTGACCACCACGGCGATGGCGGCGGAGAACAGGGCCTCCTGCCAGAAGACGCGGACCCCGCGGCTGTCCGCCAGGGCGGGATGGACCGCGGAGAGCATCAGGTGGTTGAAGGACAGACCCCACAGGGCCAGGACCAGCAGCAGGATCAGGGCCAGCAGGCCGATCTTGCCGGGCTCCACCGAGAGGATGTCGCCGATGAGCAGACTGTTGAATTTGGTAAAGGAGCGGCTGCCCAGGGTGGAGATGAAGATGCCCAGTGCCACCGCAGTGGAGGAGAAGACGCCGATGACCGTGTCGCTGGCCAGCCGGGTGCGGCGGCGGACAAAGTTGAAAAGCAGGGCAAAGACCAGGGAGAAGAGGACGGCGGCCCAGGTGGGCTCGGAGAAGCCGCAAAGGGCACCGATGGCCATGCCGGTGAAGGCGGAGTGGCCCAGGGCGTCGGAGAAAAAGGACATCCGGCTGTGGACCACCATGGTGGACAGGATGCCGAACAGAGGGGAGATGACTAGCACCGCCAGCAGGGCGTTTTTCATGAAGTACATGGAACCGGGCTGGGCCCACTCAAAGGGCAGCAGGTCCACCAGTGCGTACCAGAGCTCCATCATGCCTGTCCCCCTTTCCCCACCCGCAGGTGGAAGGTCTCATAAAATTCCGGGGAGGAGAGCACCTCGTCCGGCGGGCCTGACTTGAGCACCCGGCGGTTGAGGAGGATAACCTTGTCGGCGAACTGGCCCAGGGTGGCGAAGTCGTGGGTGGACAGGAAGATGGACAGGTCATAGCTGGTGCGGATCTCATCCAGCATCTCCAGCAGCTGGTGCTCCCCCTCGATATCCACACCGGACAGGGGCTCGTCCAGGATCAAAATATGGGGCAGCGGCTCCAGGGCCATGGCCAGAAGCACCCGCTGGAGCTGGCCGCCGGACAGGCCTCCCATGGGCTTGTCCAGCAGGTCCTCCCCATGGACTCGGGCCAGACAGCGGGCCACCAGCTCCCGGTGGCGCCTGGGCACGGGCAGGCAGACAGGCCAGCGGGTGACGGCGGCGGCGAAGAAGTCCAGTACGCTCACCGGGTCCCCCCGGTCAAAGCTGGGGGACTGGGGCACATAGCCGATGAGGGGGCGGGTCCCCCGGGCGGCGAGGGGAGCGTTGGCCCCGTCGGACAGCCGGACGGCAGGCCCGCCGGCAGGGGAGAAGGTGATGGTGCCGGAGTATGGCATCTGCCCCAGGATGCTGCGGAACAGGGAGGACTTGCCCGCCCCGTTGGGGCCGATGAGGGCGGCGATCTCCCCGCAGTGGAGGTGGAAGGACACATCCTCCAGGATGTCCTCCCCTTGGATGTGGACCGACAGGCCCTCCAGCTTCAGGCAGCAGGCGTCGGAGCAGCCCCCGGCCAGCCTGCCGTGCTTGATCTTTCTCACAGCTGATCCAACTCCTCTCCCCCGAAGAAGGATACGATGGTGTTCACGTTGCTCCGCACGCCTTCCAGATAGGTGGACAGGTCCCCCTCCTCCGGGCCGTCCATGAGCATGGTGAGCTGGGCCACCTGACAGCCGGTTTCCCGGGAGATGGCGTTGGCGGTGGCGTCGGAGCCGTTGACCTCGGTGAAGATGACGGGCAGCTGGTGCTCCTTCACCAGCTGGGTGATCTCATTGATCTCCATGGCGCTGGCCTCGCTGCCCTCCTCCTCCTCGATGGAGGCCAGCAGGGGCAGGCCCAGTGCCTGGGCAAAGTAGCGGAAGCCGTCGTGGAAGGTGATGAGGGCCGCGCCTTCTGCCCCCTCCAGGGCCTGGGTGCAGTCGCCGGCAAAGCTGGGCAGCTGGCCGGCGGCCTCCTCCCCATTGCGGGCGTAGGCGTCTCCGTGGTCCGGGTCCGCCAGGGCGAAGCCCTCCTGGAGATTGCGCACCATGACGGCGGCGTTTCCCGGGTCCATCCAGTAGTGGGGGTCCCAGTGGCCGTGGTCGTGGCCACCGTCTCCCTCCTCGTGGATGTGGTCCGCGTTTTCAAGCAGCGCCACCCCCTGAGAGCAGTCGATGACCGCCGCGCTGGAGGCGGCCAGGGCGTCATCCATAAAGTCCTCCAGCCCGGCGCCGTTCATGGCGATGACATCCGCACCCTCGATCTTTTTCATGTCGTCCACCGACAGGGTATAGTCGTGGAGGCAGCTCACAGAGCCGGTGTTCAGCCGCTCCACGGTGACGCCCTCCACGCCCTGGGCAACGGTCCGGGCGAAGAGATAGACCGGATAGGTGGTGGCCAGGACGGTCAGCCCCTCCTCCTGGGAGGAGCCCGAGGGGGCCTGGGTGCAGCCGGGAAGCAGGAGCAGGACGGACAGGAGCATGGATAAAATGGGTCGTTTCATGGGATACCTCAAATTTCATCAGAGTGGATCGAATCATATTATTATAGCGCGATGGCGGGGATTTGTAAACGGATAGCGGGGAAAGTCTCTTTTTGCCCCGGCAGAAGGGAGAAGAACACTCCGCCCGTCAGGGCTCAGAAGGCGCCGGCTTCGTCGCCGAACCAGGTCACCAGCAGGTCCACGCAGGCACCGTAGGACTGGATGCCCAGATCTTGGCCGTTGCTCTTCAGAAAGGTGTCAAAGGTCTGGGCAGCGGCCTCCTCCACGGGGGACTCCAGAGCACGCCAATAGGCGTTGTTGTCCTCCCAATCGGTGGACAGCTCCGGTGTAAAGGAGGCCGCCGCGATCTGATACCACAGATCCGGGGAGACGGCGTAGAGGGCGTTGCACAGCTGGATCAGGCCCATCAGCCATCCGGAGTACTGGAACACCGGATCGCCGCAGGACACCGCCGCGGCGATGCCCACAAAATTGGCCTCCAGCTCGGAGAAGACCATCCGCTGGTGGGACATCTCGTGGGCGATGGTGGCCGGCACCAGGCAGGCGGGAGCGTCCACGTTGACATTGGCCTCGCCGGTGAAAGGGAAGTAGACGCCGGTGAAGCCCATCATGCTCTGCAGCCGGGAGAAGAACATGGGCTTGCAGGGCACGGAGGGCATAGCCAGACAGGGGAGCTTCTGCTCCAGCTCCTCATAGACGGAGACTCCCCGGCGGAAACAGTCGTCCAGATCCTCAGCGAAGTGGCCCTCGCTGTCTCGGACCATCTGGGTGGAGAGGTCTGCGGCCTGGCAGGCAAAGTACAGCGTGACCTGGGCCAGGGTGGACACGGTGTAGGGCCGGGTCTCCAGACCGCTCTTTTCTGCGAAGGAGGCGGAGTAGTAGCCCGCAGACCAAAGCCAGCAGTAGCCGGTCCATACCCAAAGCAGGGCACAGAGCAGGCAGACCAGCCGCCGGCCCAGCTCATGCGGAGCGTGGAGCCGGACGGCCAGCACCGTGCCGCGGATGAGGCAGAGAGCGCAGGCGGTGAGAAAGACCGTGACCAGCACCTCCGCCAGGGAGAAGGGAAGCGGGGCAGACAGGCGGCCCAGAAGCTGCTCCGCCGGTGCCATGACATGGATGACCCAGCCGTCCATCAGGGCCTGACGGCCCCGAAACAGGTAGAAGAGAAGAGAGAGCAGGACAGGGGGGAGCAGGGGTAGGAGCGGACGCAGGCGGCGGGTGGTTTTTTCCTTGGTTTCCATGGGACCTCCTGGGACGGGTCAGATCAGGACGGGGCCGGTGGTCCACTCCAGTCCGCCGGGGCGGGGAGTGGAGAAACACAGGCCGTACAGGTCGGTGCAGCGGGCCTCCAGCTGGAAGAGTCTGCGGCCCGGCCCGTCCAGGGACCGGGCGTGGGCCGGCTTGGTGAGGATGGGGAGGGAGGCCGCTCCCTTCATGGCCCGCAGGAGCTCCTGCCCCCGTGGGGTGAAGCCCAGAACCCGGAGGTAGGGCGGGGCAGCCGGGCGGTCGGCGGCGGTCAGGCCCAGGAAGGCCCACAGCAGGAGACGGCGCAGGCGGGCGTGGGAGTACCGCTTGGTCTTGGCCAGGGTGAGAAATTCCTCCACAGACAGGGCCCTGCTTCCCGCCTGGACGAGCCGGGCAGGAAGCCCCTCCTCCACACCGGAGTCCGGGAGGAGGGCCCACTCCGCCTGGGACAGAGAGCGGACACGGGCCAGGAGGGCACGCTCCAGGTGGGACAGGGAGGCGGGCTCCAGCTCCTCCGGCCAGGGGGCGGGCAGGAAACAGTCTGCCAGGTCCCGCCGGCCGGCGGCAATCCACTCCCGGAGGATGGAGGCGGAGGCGAAGCCCTCCGCGGGGCGCGGGGCGTCGTGGCCCGCTCCCTGGCGGGGGACCGCCAGCACCTGGGGGGACCAGCCCAGGGCGGAGGCGGCCCGCAGGTACTCCACCCCCAGGTTGTCATTGGGACGGGAGAGGACCTTCGCCCGCTCCGATCCCAGCAGGGCCGCCACCACAGCCTGGCGGCAGGCGGCGAAGGGCATCCCTTCGTCCAGAAAGCGGCTCAGGCCCGCCCGGTATGCCTCGCTGTCCAGGCAGGCGGCCGCCGCGGCCAGGGCGGCCGGGTCCCCGCTCTCGCTGCCGAAGGAGAGGACGTCCACCACGCCGCAGGCCCGGAGCAGGGCAACGGCGCCCGTAGCAAAGGACTCGGCGGAGGAGGCCGCCCACACTGTGGGCAGCTCCAGCACCAGGTCCGCCCCCCCGGCCAGGGCCCAGCCCGCCCGGGTCCACTTGTCCGCTGCGGCGCAGGCGCCCCGCTGGACCCAGTTGCCGCTCATGACAGCGACGACGGCGCAGTCCGCACCCAGGAGCCCCCGGGTGCGGGCGATCTGATAGGCGTGGCCAGTGTGGAAGGGATTGTATTCGGCTACGATACCGGCAGTTTTCAAACGGAACGCCCCCTGTCTGATAGGATGTCTGTATGGAGATGCTTGAAAAAATGTATGATGAAATCCAAAAAAATGGTTGTCCTCCAGGGGAAAAAGCAGTAGAATGATTCCATCAGGTACAGATACAGTTTAGTACATTCCGCCCAGATAGGCAACAAAAACTGTGAAAAGGAGATCGTTTCCCATGAATATTCTGGTCATCAACGCCGGCAGCTCCTCCCTGAAGTATCAGCTGCTCAACCCCGAGACCCAGCAGGTGCTGGCCAAGGGCCTTTGCGAGCGCATCGGCATCGACGGCAAGTTCACCTATAAGCCCCAGATGGAGGGCAAGCAGGTGCTGGACGCTATCGACATTGCCATGCCCACCCACTCTGAGGCCATCCAGGCTGTGCTGGACGCCCTGGTGGACAAGGACAACGGCGTGATCGGCTCCATGAAGGAGATCGACGCGGTGGGTCACCGGGTGGTCCACGGCGGCGAGGCTTTCAACCAGTCTGTCCTCATCACCGACGAGGTGATGAAGGCTCTGGAGGACTGCATCCCCCTGGCGCCTCTCCACAACCCCGCCAACATCACCGGCATCAACGCCTGCACCGCCGTCATGGGCAAGGACGTGCCTCAGGTGGCCGTGTTCGACACCGCCTTCCACCAGACCATGCCCGCCAAGGCTTACATGTACGCGCTGCCCTACGAGTACTATGAGAAGGACAAGGTCCGCCGCTACGGCTTCCACGGCACCAGCCACAAGTACGTAGCCGGCCGCGCCGCCGCCATGCTGGGCAAGCCCATCGAGGAGCTCAAGCTGATCTCCTGCCACCTGGGCAATGGCTCCTCCGTCACCGCTATCGATGGGGGCAAGAGCGTGGACACCACCATGGGCTTCACCCCTCTGGCCGGACTCCCCATGGGCACCCGCTCCGGCGACCTGGACGCCGGCATCCTGGAGTATATCATGGGCAAGTACGGCTATGACATCAAGGAGATGGTGTCTATCCTGAACAAGAAGTCCGGCGTGCAGGGCGTGTCCGGCGTGTCCTCCGACTTCCGTGACCTGGAGAACGCCCACAAGGAAGGCAACGAGCGGGCTGGCCTGGCGGTGGATATGTTCAACTACGGGGTGAAGAAGTACATTGGCGCATATGCCGCCGCCATGGGCGGCGTGGATGCCATCATCTTCACCGCCGGCGTGGGCGAGAACTCCGCCTCCCAGCGCCTGGCCATCGCTTCCGACCTGGAGTTCATGGGGGTCAAGATGGACGCCGAGGCCAACAGTGTCCGGGGGAAGGAGACCGTCATCTCCGCCGCCGACTCCAAGGTGAAGGTGCTGCTGATCCCCACCAATGAGGAGCTTATGATCGCTATGGATACCGCCGCCATCGCCAAGGGCTGAGCGCGGTCCTGAAAACAAAAAACGCCCGGCAGTCACAGACTGCCGGGCGTTTTTTGATGTCGTTCCGGGCCCCTTTTTGTGTCCACACGCTCTTGGGGAGAAAGATGGCGGCGGCAGCGCCGCCAGAGGGACGCAAAAGGACTTAGGGATCTTTACAGGGCGGACAGGACCAGCTGCTCGCCGTCGGAGGAGGCATCCAGCCGGGCGACCGGGTGCTGCCAGCTGTCGATGATGCGGGAGGCGATGGCATCCTCCAGCTCCTTCTGGATCAGGCGGCGCAGGTTGCGGGCGCCGTAGGCGGCGGAATAGGACTTTTTCACCAGATAGTCCAGCAGGCTGTCCTGCCAGGTGAAGACGATGCCCTTCTCGGCCAGGGAGTCCTGGAGCTCCTGGAGCATCAGGGCGGCGATGGCCTTGAAGTTGTCCTCTGTGAGCTGGTTGAAGTAGACGATCTCGTCTACCCGGTTGATGAACTCGGGCCGCAGGAACTCCTGAAGAGCCTTCATGGCCCGCTCCCTGCCCTGTTCATTGGCGGTGCGGGCGAAGCCCACAGAGCCCGATTTGGTGTTGCTGCCGGCGTTGGAGGTCATGACGATGACTGTATTTTCAAAGTTCACCGTCCGGCCGTGGGCGTCGGTGATCCGGCCGTCATCCAGGATCTGGAGCAGGATGTTGAGCACGTCAGGGTGGGCCTTCTCGATCTCATCGAAGAGAATGACGGAGTAGGGCTTGCGGCGGATCTTCTCTGTCAGCTGGCCCGCCTCGTCATAGCCCACATACCCCGGGGGGGAGCCGATGATGCGGGAGACCGCGTGCTTCTCCATGAACTCCGACATGTCCAGCCGGATCAGGGACTCCGGCGTGTTGAACAGGTCGTGGGCCAGCTGCTTCACCAGCTCGGTCTTGCCCACGCCGGTGGAGCCCACAAAGATGAAGGACACCGGCTTGCGCTTGGGGCTGATGCCCACACGGCCCCGCCGGATGGCGGAGGAGACGGCGTGGACCGCCTCATCCTGACCGATGATGTGCTGCTTCAGCCGCTCCTCCAGCCGGGCCAGGCGCTGGTACTCACGTTCCTGGATCTGGCTGGCGGGGATCTTGGTCCACAGCTCGATGACGTTGGCCAGATGCTCCAGCGTCAGGGCGGGGGTGGGGGCGGCGTCCAGCTGTCCCTTCTCCTGCTCCAGCCGAAGCTCCTGGCTGCGGATGGCGGCAAGCCGGGCATAGGACTCCTCGGTGGCGGCGGCCATCATGACCTCTTTCTCCTTGTCCAGGTCGGCCAGCTCCTTATCCACCTCGGCCCGGCGGGCCAGAGTGCGGTTCTCCAGGTTCACATTGGAGCAGGCCTCGTCGATGAGGTCGATGGCCTTGTCGGGCAGATAGCGGTCGGTGATATACCGCTCGCTCATGGTGACGGCCAGGCGGCACATCTCAGGGGAGATGACGACCTGGTGGTAGGCCTCGTAGTAGGGGGCAATGCCCTCGATGATCTGCACGCTGTCCTCGATGGAGGGCTCCTCCACGATGACGGGCTGGAAGCGCCGTTCCAGGGCGGTGTCCTTCTCAATGTGCTTGCGGTACTCATTGAGGGTGGTGGCGCCGATGACCTGGAGCTCCCCCCGGCTCAGGGCGGGCTTGAGGATATTGGCGGCGTTCATGGAGCCCTCGGCATCGCCGGCGCCCACGATGTTGTGGACCTCGTCGATGACAAGGATGATATTGCCCAGCTTTTTGATCTCCTCAATGAGGCCCTTCATCCGGCTCTCGAACTGGCCGCGGAACTGGGTGCCCGCCACCAGGGCGGTGAGGTCCAGCAGATAGACCTCCTTGTCCAGCAGCTTATAGGGCACGTCGCCCTTGGCGATCTTCATGGCCAGCCCCTCGGCGATGGCGGTCTTGCCCACGCCGGGCTCGCCGATGAGGCAGGGGTTGTTCTTCTGGCGGCGGTTGAGGATCTGGATGACCCGCTCCAGCTCCCGCTCCCGGCCGATGAGCCGGTCCAGCTTGCCCTCCTGGGCGCGCTGGGTCAGGGAGATGCAGTAGTTCTCCAGAAACTTCCGCTTCACGGGGCGCTCCTGCCCCTTGCCGCCGTTCTTGTCCGGCCGGGGGGCGGCGTCCTTCTTGGGCTCGGCGTCCCCGCCGGCGGCGGCGCCGAAAAGCTGGTTCAGGAAGGGGAAAGTGGCGGTGCGTCCGTCGTCCTCGTCCCCGTCCTCCCGGTCCTGGGGCATCAGTCCCTCCATCCCCTCGGCCCCGCCGAAGGCGGACATCATCTCACTGGTGAGGTTTTCCAGGTCCTCGTCGGTGATGCCCATCTTCTGGATCATGTCGTCGATGGGCTTGATGCCCAGCTCCTTGGCGCACTTGAGGCACAGTCCCTCATTCTTGGACTGGCCGCCTTCCAATTTGGTGATAAAGACCACCGCCACATGCTTGTGGCAGCGGCTGCACATGGTGGGCTGCATCTATGCAAACACTCCTTCCGGGAGAGAGAAATTTTTTGGAACAAAGACAGGATAACCCCGAAATGTGAACTTGTCGTGAATTCGCAAGAAAAGGCTGGGCACACAGAGAGAAACTCAACGAAAGAGCAGGGGCGCCAGCAGGGAGAGAGGGGTGTGGGTGCAGAAAAAGCGGAGGAGCACCGTCCCCTCCACCGCCTCCTGGGAGATCAGGGAGCCCCTCAGGAGCCAGCAGAGGATGAACACGATCAGTCCCCCCTTCACCAGCCCGAGGGCGGCGCCGCTCCAGTGGTTCAGGGTGGACAGGACAGGCAGCTTGCAGGCCAGGTCCAGCACCCGGCTCAGCAGCAGCCAGAGAAGCAGGACCAGGGCAAAGGAGACCAGGAAGAGGAACATCCGGGTCAGCTCCAGGGCCAGATAATCCGCCACCGCCCGGGCGGCGGAGGTAGTGACCTCCATCACCCCATCCTGGATGGCGTCCTGGATGGGCTGGATAAAGTGCTGGTACAGGCTGGAGGCCTGAAGGGCGTCCAGGACCTCGTCCAGGGGGAGTTGGGCGAGCCAGTCCTCCTCGCCTTCCTGGCCCTCTTCCCCGCTGAAGGCGTCCGAAAGGGCGGGGGGCTGAGAGGCCTCGGAGGTCTCAGGCGGGGGGAGCACCGCATGGGTCTGTTCCTCCAGCACCTGAGTGATGCTCCGCTCCAGAGCGGGCTGGATCAGGCGGCTCATGGGCCGGGCCAGCTGGCTGGAGATGACGGTGGCGCCGATGAAGGCCACAAAGACGGCCAGCAGGGAGCACAGCGTCAGCACAAAGCCGCGGCGGTAGCCCTTCCAGGCGGTGAGGAGGAGCAGGATGAGGATGACAACATCAAAAATCACAAAAGACATCAAAATACCTCGCTTGGATCAGGAGAAAAGGGAACTCAGGAGGGGATATAGAGCCAGGCCTGCTGGCTGTCGGCCAGCAGGGCGCTGCCGTTGGGGGAGAGGGCGGTGAAGCGGGCGTCCTGGGTGTCCTCCAGGGCGCGGTAGAGGGACATGTCCCGGGTGTAGATCTCCAGGCCGCTGCCGGTGAGCAGGGACAGGTAGCGCCCGGCGGCGGAGAAGGAGAGCACCTGCCCCCGGAGGGGGGCCTGGGCGATGAGCTGGCACTGGGGGTCGATGGTGAGCACCTGCTCGGCGCCGCCGGCCTGGTAGCGGCCCAGCAGGAGCACTGCGAAGCCGTCCCCGCCCAGGTGGCAGCCCTTGAGGTAGCTGCGGCCAAAGGAGTAGGTCTCATAATCGGAGCCGTCGGCGGCCACCGAGAGCAGGCGGTCCTCCCCCAGAACCCACAGCTGCTCCGCCTCATAGTCCAGGTCCAGCACCGCCAGGTTGCCCAGGGAGAGGGTGGCGGAGGGCTCACTGCTGTCCACCGGATAGAGGAGGAGCTGACTGAAAAAGGAGCCGTTCTCCTGCCCGATGGTGATCACGGCCACCGTCTTGCTGTCCGGAGAGACAGCGGCGTCGGCCACGAACACGCTGGAAAAGTTCAGCTGGATGATCTCCTTCCGGCTGGTGCTGTTGACGTTGTACACCGTGACTGAGCCCTTATAGCCGCTCTGCTGGGCGGTAACAGCCAGCCAGCCGCTGTCGTTGACCCGGGCGGAGAGGAGGGTGCCGTCCACGTCCAGGGAAAAGGCCTCCTGACCGTCCTGAAAGAGAAACAGGCTCTCTCCGCCGGCGTCATAGACCACGCCTGCGGAGGAGGAGGCGGACAGGACGGGCTGGCTGAGGGGGGTGACCTCCTCAGCGTACTGGTCGCCGGAGAAGGAGTAGTAGTGGGCGCCGGCGGCGGAGCACTGAAGGATGCCCCCCTTCAGATAGGCGAAGGAGATGCTGTCCCCGCCCGCGTGGGTGAAGGGGGCGGCGGCGCCGGAGGCGTCGGTCTCCACAGAGCGCAGGGCGAGCCAGCGCTTCACCGCGTCCAGGTTGAACTGGTCCCGGTAGACCACCAGGGTCAGGGCTCCCAGGGCCAAAGCGGCGGTGACCAGCAGAGCCAGCAGCCGGACCAGAATATTCGGTTTTTGGGAGGCGGATGCCTGCTTTGTTGTCTGATCCTTCATGTTACCTCTCTCCCCCGGGGCGGGAGGGGGCGCCAGGCCCCCTTACACAACGTCCTCGTCATACCACAGCCTGGTCATATACAGCCCGCCGGGTGGGACGGTGGGGCCGGCGAGGGTGCGGTTGCCCGAGTCCAGGATGGCGGGGATGTCCTCCGGGGCCAGCTTGCCCTCGGCGGCATAGACCACAGTGCCCACCATGGCCCGGACCATGTTGTAGAGGAAGCCGTCGGCGCACACCCGGCACTCGATCAGCTCCCCCTTCCGCTCCACCTGGAAGTAGTGGACGGTGCGCACGGTGGTGCGGGTCTCGGTGCCCACGGAGCGCACCGCCCGAAAGTCGTGGGTGCCCACGAACTGGCTGGCGGCCCGCTGCATCACCGACTCGTCCAGATGCTTGGGGTAGAACCAGGCCCGGTCCACATAGAAAGCGTTGCCCAGGCGGGAGTTATAAATGCGGTAGGTGTATTCCTTTTTCCGGCAGGAGCCGATGGCGTTGAATTCCATGGGCACCTGGACGGCCCGGACCACCACGATGTCGTCGGGCAGGCGGGTGTTGACCGCCAGGGGCAGGCGGTCGCAGGGGATGGTGGAGGTGGTGCGGAAGTTGGCCACATAGACCTGGGCGTGGACGCCGGCGTCGGTGCGCCCGGCGCCGGTGCATTTGACCGGGTGGCACACCACGGTGGACAGGGCCCGCTCCAGCGTCTCGGCCACGGTGACGGCGTTTTTCTGGACCTGCCAGCCGTGGTAGGCGGTGCCCACATACATCAGTTTTAAAGCAATGTTTCGTTCCATTTTATCACCAAAGGGGGGCGGATCTTGTCTTTTTCGGGGGCGGTCAGCGGCTGATCTCCCGCTTGTCGCTGCGGCCCATGAGATAGTCCAGGCTGACGCCGAAGAAGTCCGCCAGGGCCACCAGACCCGGGACTTCCGGGTAGCTTTCGTTATATTCGTACTGCTGATAACCGCGCAGCTTCAAACCGCAGATCTCAGCCATTTCCCGCTGCTTCAAGCCGCGTTCTTTTCGCAATTCCCGAAGTCTTTCTGAAAATTTTGCCATAAATACCTCATTCCTCTTGACATGCGCGTAAAACGCGTTTATTATATGATTAATAAACGCGTTTTATACGCATTTTTTGGGAGGGCAAATCATGGAGCAGATGTTGAAAATAATGTTTTCTGACAATCCGAACTTGCCAGAGGAACTATATACATTCTGTAATTCCATCCCCGATTATGTCAGGGCGGAGCGGGAATATCTCCAGATCGCCCGGCAGGTGGCGGACCGGCTGGGGTACGACCTCTATAACGAATTTGAGGAGAAGCTGAACGACTATATGGCCCAGCAGCTCGACGCCTGCTACCTCTTCGGGCTGGGGCTGCGGCGGGAGCTGGCCGCCGGGCTGATGCTGGAGGAGTGAGGGCTCACAGCCCGAAGCGGCCCAGCACCCCCACCCCCGCCGTGAGGACCAGGAAGAGCAGGATGACGGCCGCGTCATTGTGCCGGTATTTCAGCTGGCGCAGGCGGGTGCGCCCCTCGCCGCCGTGGTAGCAGCGGCACTCCATGGCGATGGCCAGCTCGTCTGCCCGGCGGAAGGCGGAGATGAACAGAGGGACAAGCAGGGGGACCAGCGCCTTGGCCCGCTGGATCAGGTTGCCCGACTCAAAATCCGCCCCCCTGGCCCGCTGGGCGGACATGATCTTGTCCGTCTCCTCGATCAGCAGGGGGATGAAGCGCAGGGCGATGGACATCATCATGGCCAGCTCATGGACCGGCACATGGATCTTTTTCAGCGGGCCCAGCAGGTTCTCCAGCCCGTCGGTGAGCAGGATGGGGGAGGTGGTGTAGGTCAGCAGGAAGGTGCCGGCAATGAGCATCAGGATGCGGACCACCATGAAGAAAGCGTTGAACACGCCCTCCAGCGTGATGGTGAAGATCCAGAAGCGGACCAGCACCGTGTCCCCCGGCGTGTAGAACAGGTTGAGGATGGCGGTGAAGATGACGATGAACACCACCGGCTTCATGCCCCGGAAAATGGACTTCACCGGCACCTTGGAGACGGCGATGGACACGGCCAGCAGCAGGAACATGATGCCGTAAGTGACAAAGGACTTGGCCAGGAACAGAGCCACGATATACAGCACCACCGCGATCAGCTTGGTGCGGGGGTCCAGGCGGTGGACGATGGAATTGCCGGGGAAGTACTGCCCCAGCGTGATATCCTTCAAAGCCATTTACTCCACCCCCTTTTCCCGAAGCCTGCGCAGAATGGTCTCCTTGGCCTGGGGGATGGTGTAGACGGAGGCGTCGATGTCCACGCCCATGGCCCGCAGACGGCTGAACACCCGGGTCATCTGGGGCACGCCCAGCCCCATGCGCTCCAGTTCCGCACCGTGGCGGAACACCTCCCGGGGCGGGCCCTGAAAGGGGATGCGGCCGTCGTTGACCACCACCAGCCGGTCCACCGTGCGGGCCACCTCCTCCATGGAGTGGGAGACCAGGATGATGGTGGCATTGTTGGACTGGTGATAGTCCCGGATGTTGCCCAGGATGGACTCCACTCCCACCGGGTCCAGCCCGGCGGTGGGCTCGTCCAGAATGAGCACCCTGGGCTCCATGGCGATGACCCCCGCGATGGCCACCCGCCGCTTCTGGCCGCCGGAGAGCTCAAAGGGGGACTTTTCCAGCTGGTCGTCCCGCAGTCCCACGAAGCGGGCGGCCTCCCGCACCCGGCGGTCCACCTCCCCCTCGTCCAGCCCCATGTTTTTCGGGCCGAAGGAGATGTCCTTGTAGACGGTCTCCTCAAAGAGCTGGTACTCCGGGTATTGGAACACCAGCCCCACCTGGAACCGGGTCTGACGAGTGCGCTTGGCATCCGCCCAGATGTCCTCCCCCTGGAAGAGCACCTGGCCGGAGGTGGGCTTGAGCAGGCCGTTGAGATGCTGGATCAGGGTGGACTTGCCCGAGCCGGTGTGGCCGATGATGCCCAGGTATTCCCCGGCGTAGGCGGTGAAGTCCACTTCCAGCAGCGCCCCCCGCTCGAAGGGGGTGCCGGCGCTGTAAATGTGGGAGAGCTTTTTGGTCTCCAGAATTGCTTCCATCCGTTGTGTTCCATCCTTTTTCAGTGAAGTGGTGCACGCCCCGCGGGGTCGCGCCCGAAAATATCACAGTTACGGCAGGACGCCGGTCTGTTTTGCCAGATCATCCAGCTGGGCCTGGAGATGGCGGGCCTGCATCTCCAGCCGCTTGACCCGCTGCCGGAGGGAGACCAGACACACGACCGCCCACGCGGCGGCCAGAGCGGTCAGTCCCAGCAGTACCGTGGGAAAGCTGTCATCAAACATCTCCAGCAGCAGCCTGGGGGCAGAAAAGACCACCAGAAATGCGGCGATGCCCGCAAAGACCCGGGTGCTTCTCTCTGTACTGTTCATGGCTGGCTTCCTTTCTTTGATGCAGCGTTCAGCAGCTGACAGAGAGCCTGGGCGCACTCCTCGTCGCTGAGGGCGTCCAGGGGGACGTCCAGCCCCTCCTGCCGCAGTTCCCACAGCAGCTGAGTGGTGTCAGGGACAGTGAGCCCCACGGAGCGCAGGCCCTCCACGTCCTGGAACACCTGCCGCGGGGGGCCGTCGGCAATGACCCTGCCCTTGGTCATGACCACCAGCCGGTCGGCCTGGGCGGCCTCATCCATGTGGTGGGTGATCAGGACCACGGTGACCCCCTTCTTCCGGTTCAGATCCCGGATGGTGCGCAGCACCTCGGAGCGGCCGATGGGGTCCAGCATGGCGGTGGGCTCGTCCAGCACAATGCACCGGGGCTGCATGGCGATGACCCCGGCGATGGCCACCCGCTGCTTCTGACCGCCGGAGAGGAGATGGGGAGCGTGCTCCCGGAACTCATACATCCCCACCGCACGCAGGGCGTCGTCCACCCGCTCCCGGATCTCGGCGGGGGGGACCCCCAGGTTCTCCGGTGCGAAGGCTACATCCTCCTCCACCACATTGGCGACGATCTGGTTGTCCGGGTTCTGGAACACCATGCCCACCGTGCGCCGGATGTCCAGCAGGCGGTCCTCATCCACAGTGTCGATGCCATCCACATACACTTTGCCGCCGCTGGGCAGGAGGATGGCGTTCATGTGCTTGGCGAGGGTGGATTTGCCGCTGCCGTTGTGGCCCAGAACAGCCACAAAAGTACCCTCCTGGATGGACAGGTCCACCCCGTCCAGCACGACGGGGGCGACGCCCTCGGCGGAGGTGTAGGAGAAGCGGAGAGCTTCCGCGCGGATGATCGCGTCTTTCAATCAAAACACCCCTTGTTTTGAGTCAGGAATGAGAAGTTGGCAATTGAGAATTTTTTTTCGGGAGCTGGAGAGGGCGGCAGTGAACGGCCGCGCCCATAACTCCTAACTGGTCAAGATCTGCTCCAGCGCCCGGTGGCGCCGCAGGGGAGGACCAGGCCGCTCTCGGTGACGGGGAGGCCCAGCTCCTGGCTGTCGGTGCGGCCGCCGAATTTCCGGGAGAGCAGGGTCTCCAGGATATAGGTGACTACGCTGGGGGCCAGACCGGTGGTATAGGAGTTGAGGATCACAAACAGGGGCTGGTCGGACAGCACCCCCCGCACCAGCTCCACAAAGGGGTAGAGGTTCTCCTCCAGCCGCCACACCTCGCCGGTGGGGCCCCGTCCGTAGCTGGGGGGGTCCATGATAATGGCATCGTACTGCCGGCCCCGGCGGATCTCACGTTCCACGAATTTGGTGCAGTCATCCACGATCCAGCGGATAGGAGCGTCCTCCAGTCCAGAGCTCCTGGCATTCTCCCGGGCCCAGGACACCATGCCCCGGGCGGCGTCCACATGGCACACGCTGGCCCCGGCGGCGGCGCAGGCCACCGTGGCTCCGCCGGTGTAGGCGAACAGATTGAGCACCCGGATGGGCCGTCCCGCCCGCCGGATCTGCTCTTGGGCAAAGTCCCAGTTGGCCGCCTGCTCCGGGAAGAGGCCGGTGTGCTTGAAATTCATGGGCTTGATGTTGAAGGTGAGGCTGCCGTAGCGGATGGTCCAGCGCTCCGGCATGTCCTTCTTCTCCCACTGCCCCCCGCCGGAGGAGGAGCGGGCATACCGCCCGTGGGGATGCTTCCAGCCCGGATGGGTCCGGGGCGTGTTCCAGATGGCCTGGGGGTCTGGCCGCACCAGCAGCTGGTCCCCCCAGCGCTCCAGCTTCTCCCCACGGCCGCAGTCGATGAGCTCATAGTCCGTCCACCGGTCGGAAACCCACATAACAGGCACACACCTCTCTGGATAAGATCATTTCAAAATAAAACTATAATAGTATATCATCCGCCTCCCCCTCCGTCAATGAAAAGGGAGGGGAAATTCCCCCGTTTTTGTGGAGAAAAGGGGAGGAGAGGAGTGGCTTTTTTCCAAAACAGAGGGCCAGGGTTGTGTTTTTCCTCCGCCTGTGATAGAATCAGACAAAGTCAGACAAAACCATCCGCTCCCGTCCGGGGACGGAGAAAACGAGGTGCCCCATGGACCATCAGTTCAGAAACGCCGTCTTCGGCGGCTTTAACCGGCAGGATGTGCTGGATTATTTGGAGACCCTGGCCCGGGAAAATGCCCAGAAGCGCCAGGAGCTGGAGCAGAGCATCGGCCGGGCCGAAGGGGAGCGGGACGAGCTCTGCGCCCAGAAGCAGGCGCTGGAGGAGCAGAAGCGGGCCCTGGAGGGGGAGAAGGAAGAGCTGCTGCGCAGCGTGCAGCGCAGTCAAAGCGAACTGGCCGCCCTCCGCACCCAGCTGGGCGAGCGGGAGCAGACCGCCCGACAGACGCAGCAGGCCCTGGAGGAGAGCCGCCGGGAGGCGGAGGCGCTGAGGGAGCAGGTGGCCCGGCTGGAGCCGGACGCGGCTGCCTACGCCGCGGTGAAGGACCGCTCCGCCGGGGTGGAGCTGGAGGCCCACCGCAGGGCCCAGGGGGTGCTGGACCAGGCCAACAGCCAGGCCCGGCATCTGCGCCAGCAGATGGAGCAGTGGATGACCCGGGTGGGCCGGGAGTACGACGCCCTGCGCACCGAGGTGGAGGCCACTATCTCCCACGCCGCCGATCAGCTGGACAAGGCGGGAAAGTGCCTGGAGCAGGTGTCCGCCCTGCTCTCCGACCAGGACGTGGCTCTGGAGGAGCTCTCCCGTGCCTATGACAGCACCGCCCCGGACAAGGTGCCCGCCCCGGTTCCGCTGGAAGAGGAGCCCTGAGCTCTCTGTCGTGTGACGCTGCGCCCGGCACACCCCTCTCCTCCAGCCTTCCCCTGGGGGAAGGTGGCGCGGCGTATGCCGAGACGGATGAGGGGGCGTCTTTTCGCCGGGCCGATCAATATAGGACGGGAGAGTCTGAGATTTGCACCTGTCCGCCCCGGTCACTGAATGATCTCATGTGGGAAAAAACAGACCGCGGGAGCCGTATTCCCTGATCGGCCCGCTTTCTGCGCTCCTCATTTGACAAAGGGGGAGGGCTGTGCTATACTGTCACCGATTTTAAGAAAAGGGTGGTGGCTTGATGTCGGCGATCCGCTGAAAACAGGACAAGAAAGACCTGGTTCTCATCTTTTGCTGGGATGGGCCGTCTTGCTGTGCCTATTTTGCGGATCGATCATCAAGCTGTCTCCGAAGGGAGGGGGAGCTTTGCCGCGCCTGTCAGGCGGCAGGGTCCCCTAAGCAGCCGGAGGGATGGCTGCTGCCGCAATATGGGAAAACGGATGGCCCGGGACCAGCGGGGCCATCCATTTTTTGTTGTCCTGAACAGAAGACGTGCAGGCCGGCCGTGCCGGCACTGTCATGATATTTGATGAGATGAGGGACCAAACCATGAATCGGGAACATAAAAGACAGAAATACGAAAAAGGATATTATAAGACCCACCCCTGTACAGACAGCTTCACCTGCAAGGCGTGCGGCCGCCTGGTGGTATCGGATGGGGCCGGGAGCGGCCACCGGAACCACTGCCCCAACTGCCTGTCCAGCCTCCACCTGGACAACGAACCGGGAGACCGGGCATCAGACTGCGGCAGCGTCATGGATGCGGTGGCGGTGTGGGTGAGGAAGAACGGGGAATGGGCAGTGATCCACCGCTGCCGGCGCTGCGGCGCACTGAGTTCCAACCGCGTGGCGGCGGACGACAGCCCCATGAAGCTCATGTCCATTGCCATGAAGCCCCTGTGCCTCCCGCCCTTTCCGCTAGAGAGGATCGAGGAGCTGACTGAGCTGATGGGTGAAACGATTTGAGGAAAACGCGAAGGACGCCGCGGGCTCAGCCCACGGCGTCCTCTTTTTTCATCAGGCGTAGAGAAAGTTGGCCAGCATGACGGACAGCTCCCCCCGGGTGACGGCCCCCTCGGGGTCCAGCCGCCCGTCTGGCTGTCCGGCCAGGATGCCCTGCTCCAGGGCCCAGGCCACGGCGGCAGCCCCCTCCCCGGAGAGCTCTCCGCCGTCCGGATAGGCCATCAGTGCCCCGGTGTCCGTCAGGGCCTCGGCACCCAGAGTGAGGGCAAAGCGGTAGAGGACCAGGGCCACGTCCTCCCGGGTCATGTCCTGCTGGGGCAGGAGCTCATCCTCACGGACCAGCCCGGCGGAGAGGGCGAAGTTGGCCCCGCCGGCATACCACGCCCCGTCCCAGGGACCGGACAGCTGGGGGGCGCCGGCCACCTGCCAGAGCACGGTGAGCAGCTCCGCCCAGGTCACACCGCTGTCCGGGCGGAAGTTGCCGGCCTCATCCCCGGAAAAGAGGCCGGAGGAGGCGCAGGTCAGGGCGTAGCGGGCAGACCAGTGGCCGGTCAGGTCGGGAAAGGACAGACCGCAGATCTCCCGATAGAAATACTGCTCCACCGCCTCCAGGACATCCTGAGCGGCACCGGGCTGGAGCATGTCTGTGAGACCCGCCTGAGCGACGGCGTCCCGGTAGCCAGCTGTGTCTGTCTGGGCCACCAGGGCCAGATAGGTGTCGGCGGCGGCATCGAAGTCCTCCGCGGAGTCCACAAGGAGCTCCAGGGAATTGAGAACAGAAGTCACATAGCTGATGGTGTAGCAGGGCTGTTCAAACAGCTGGGAGTTGGCGGCCCAGTCATAGGCCTCCTCCCCGCCGATGGAGTAGAGGAAGCCGTAGGACTCCGAGATAGAGCGGTAGAGCCGGTTCATCCCGGACACCGTGAGGCCGTCCGCCTGATAGACCGCCTGCTCAAACTCGTCGTACATGCAGAAGTACAGCATCCCCAGCAGGTCGGAGAGAATGGCCACCCGGTAGGCGTCCCCGCCCGCCTGGCCCGCCAAGCTGTCAGCAAAGGTGAGGTACAGGGCCTCCAGCCCCTGAGAGTGGGTCTCGGCCACGTCGTAGCAGAACTGCTCATCCTCAGCCAGGCAGTGGTTGGCGAAGTGGCCGAACTCGTGGATCAGGGTCTTTACGTCCAGATAGCTGCCCTGGGCGGAGCTGAGGATATAGGCAGAGCGGTAGGCGGGCAGGCTGACAGTGACGCCCAGCGTGCTGGAGCTGGCCAGTATGTCCAGATCGTAGAGACCGTTGTCCCGCATATAGCCGTACAGTTCCCTGTATTCGCTGGAGACTGCATCCATATAGGGCTCCACAGCGTCCAGCACCTCCTCCTGGGTCATGTCCTCCAGGGAGGAGAGCCGGACGGGGGACAGGGAGCTGAGGCGGGACTGGGCGATCAGCAGTTCGGACTCCAGACGGGGCAGAAGGGCCTTGACCGCGCGATGGAGGAGGGCGGCCTCCTCCGGCGTATAGTCCCGGCCGTAGACAGTCTGATAGGCGTACTGGACATAGTCATCATAGCCCTTGGAGGCGGCGTACTGATTGCGCACCTTTACCAGCTCCAGGTAGATAGGGGCGAGGACCCCATTGCGGCCGGCGGCCAGCTCCCCCACCAGGGTCAGATAGGCATCCTCCTCCAGTGAGCCCACCAGATAGGCGGCGTCCGCCTGGGCACGGGTCCAGGTCCTGCCGCCGGACTGGACAGAGGGCTCCTGGACCACCGCCTCCCAGTATTCGTTGACCAGAGCAGTCTCACGCTCCAGCAGGGCCAGCTCCTCCCGCGTATTGGGGGAGGTGGACAGGAGGGACTGAGCCTGCCCCTCCCCCAGCAGCCCGGCCAGAACGGAGCCGTAGGCGCTGTTCAGCACCTCCTGGACGGCGGAGAGGTAGTCGCTCTCCGCCTGACCGCAGACGGAGCTGTAACGGACATACTCCTGGGTGCAGGAGGTGGGGGAGCGCATATAGTCCAGGGAGCAGAAGTAGTACTCGGTGAGCAGCTCGTTGAAGCGGTCCGTCATCCTGGACAGCAGAGAGAGGACCGAGCGCTCTGAGGCATCCTCCCCCCGAACGGCGGTCAGAAGTGCCTGCCGGGCCGCATCAAAGCTGCTGGGGTCGGCGGGGCTCCAGTCCTGGGCCGAGGCGGGGACCGGCTCCGGGAAGTCCGGGAAGAACTCGGTCTCCCGGGCCAGGGCCGCCGGAGCGAGCAGCGAGACAGACAGAAGGAGGGAGAGCAGGAGTGGCAGAAGACGGCCGCACTTCATAGAGATGCCTCCAATACAGACGATTTCGGGCCCGGAAGCCTGTCTCCATCCTATCATATCCGGGGTGGAAAGACAAGCGCCAGGCCAAGGGGCAGAGCTGAAAAATACGCCGCGGAAGGGGAAAACAGCGTCAAAAAGGCCCGCTCCCGTATGAGAGATGTCACACGGGAGCGGGCCGGGGGCTGATGGTCCGGGGGCGGCTCAGACGGAGACCGGATCCATCTCAACGGTCAGCTGCTCCATCAGGTCCACCACGTCGGCGCCGGCGGGGGGCTGGGTCTGGGGCTGGGTGCTGGAGGCGGAGTAGGTGCCGTCCATCGTCACGGTGTAGGTGAAGCCGGGAATGGAGACGCCGGAGGCCTCGTCGATGACGGCGGGCGTGCTCATCTCCATGGTCATAGCCAGCTCTTTGCCCTTCATGGAGGCGTCCACGGACACAATGGCCCCCTCCTGGTCCGCCTTCATGGTCATGGAATAGCCGGTGACCTTGGAGTCGGAGGTGAACAGAGTAAAGGTGATGTCCATGTCCTCCGCCTGGGTGGTGGAGATATAAGTGGTCCCCTTCTGCTCCAGGGCACTGTCGGAGAACATGCTGTTATAAAGAGCCAGGAGATCACGAGTGGTCATGGAGGCGGAGGTGAGGGGGACCTCCCGCAGGATAAGGGCCAGAGAGTCGGCAAAGCTCATGTCCTGAGCGGCCCGGGCCATGAGCAGGAGGTCGGTGTAGTCCAGGCCGGTCTGGAGGGAGAGCTGGTCCATCATGGACTTCAGATCCATCTTAAACCACAGGCCGGTGACGCTGGGATCGGACATCTGGGTCAGTGCATCGGAGGAAAAGTAGAACAGGCCCTCCTCCAGGTCGCCCCGCAGTTCCAGGTCGATGGGATCGATCTGGGCGGATACCTCAGCATCAGGAGCGGACAGTTCCATATCCAGCTCTGTGCTGAACTGGAAGGCGGAGCTGTCGCTCTGGAGCATGGAGTAATCTCCCTGGATGCCGCCGGTCATGAGGGAGGAGAGCTCCATCTCCACTGCCAGACTGCCCTCCACCTTGCAGGTGCCGCCGGTCAGATCCTGGGTGTACTCCAGATACCGCTCCATCATGGCGTAGGTCTCGGAGTTGGCGGCCAGGATGGCATCTACGTCGTCGATGATGACAGTAGAAGTCTGGGCATCCCAGCCTACGTTGTACCCCAGGGCACCGGCCACCAGTCCCACGGGGACATAGGTGCGGGAGGAGGCGGCGTCGATGAAGGGAGCGGCATCGGTGGTGATGGTGTCCGTCTCAGCGGCGTCCTCCTGCCCACGGGTCACAGTGAGCTCCTTCTGGTCGATGGTCAGGGTGATGGAGGTGCCATCCTTGGCCGCGGTGACACTGCGGGTGGCGGCGTCCCAGGTGATATCCCCCTGGGCGAAGCCCAGGGCGTCAAAGGTCTCCACCATGGGCAGGAAAGAACGGCCGTCCTTCAACAGGGGGGCGGCGTCGGTAAAGGTGACGGCCTCCCCATTGACCAGGACGGAGAAATCCCCCTCCTGGGCCGCGGAGGCGGGCAGGCAGAGCGCCAGAAGCAGGGCGCCGGCGCACAGGGCGGTGCGGAACGCGCGGTTTAACATGACAGATCCACTCCTTAAAATTGACATGGGCCGCCAGGCGGCCCGAAAGCCGAGCTTTTTTCCGGTCTCAATATACCATATCCGGGGGGAAAAGACAAGGAGCGAGAGGGAGAAGGAAGAAAAAATCCGGCGCGGGCCCGCAGGTCCGCGCCGAAAAAAGGAGGAATAGGGGAGGAATCAGGCGTCGATGACCTCGCCGGTGAGCACCTCCCGGCTGTCCACGGTGAGCTGTCCATCCCGGCAGTCCACGGTGATGCGGGAGCCGGGCTCCACCTGGTCGGCAATGATCTTCTTGCTGATAAGGGTCTCCACCGTATGCTGGAGATAGCGGCGCAGGGGCCGGGCGCCGTAGATGGGGTCGTAGGCGCTGGCAATGATCTCCTCCTTGGCCGCGGGGGTGAGGACCACGGTGAGCTGTTTGTCCTCCAGCCGGCGGTTCAGGTCGGCGGCCATCAGATCGATGATATGGGTCACGTTGTCCTTTGTCAGGGGCTTGTAAAACACGATCTCATCCAGCCGGTTGAGAAACTCCGGGCGGAAGGACCGCTTGAGCAGATCGCTGACCTGCTCCCGGGCCTCCTGGCTGATCTCCCCCCGGCTGTCGATGCCGTCCAGCAGGAACTGGCTGCCCAGGTTGGAGGTAAGAATGATGATAGTGTTCTTGAAATCCACGGTGCGGCCTTGACTATCTGTAATACGGCCGTCGTCCAATACTTGAAGTAATATATTGAATACGTCCGGGTGGGCCTTTTCCACCTCATCAAAGAGGATAACGGAGTAGGGTTTCCGCCGCACCGCTTCAGTGAGCTGGCCGCCTTCCTCATAGCCCACATATCCGGGAGGAGCCCCGATGAGCCGGGACACGGAGAATTTCTCCATATACTCGCTCATGTCGATGCGAACCAGGTTCTTCTCGCTGTCGAACAGGGCCTCAGCCAAGGTCTTGGCCAGTTCGGTCTTACCAACGCCGGTGGGGCCCAGGAACAGGAAGGAGCCAATGGGCTTGTTGGGGTCAGCGATGCCGGCCCGGCTGCGGAGGATGGCCTCGGACACCAGGCGTACCGCCTCGTCCTGGCCCACCACCCGCTGGTGGAGGATGTCCTCCAGGTGAAGCAGCTTCTCACGCTCCCCCTCCATGAGCCGGGAGACGGGGATTCCGGTCCACCGCTCGATGATGCGGGCGATCTCCTCCTCGGTGACCTTGTCCCGCAGCAGGGAACGCTGCCGCCCCTCATTGGCGATCTGCTCCTCCGCCTCCAGGGCCTTTTTCAGCTCGGGGATGCGGCCGTACTGGAGCTGGGCGGCCCGCTCCAGGTCGTACTCCCGCTGGGCCTTCTCCAGCTGGGCGTTGGCCTCCTCCAGCTCCTCCCTGAGCTTCTGGACCTTGCCAATGGCATTCTTCTCGTTCTCCCACTGGGCTTTCTTGGCGTTGAACTCATCCCGCATGTCGGAGAGCTCCTTCTGGATCTCCGACAGATGCTCCTGGGACAGCTTATCTGTCTCTTTTTTCAGAGCGGCCTCCTCGATCTCGTGCTGGATGATCTTCCGCTGGATGACGTCCAGCTCGGTGGGCATGGAGTCGATCTCGGTGCGGATCATGGCGCAGGCCTCATCCACCAGATCGATAGCCTTGTCGGGGAGGAAGCGGTCAGTGATATAGCGGTTGGAGAGAGTGGCGGCGGCGATGATGGCCCCGTCGGTGATCTTGACGCCGTGATAGACCTCGTACCGCTCCTTCAGGCCGCGGAGGATGGCGATGGCATCCTCCACCGTGGGCTCATTCACCATGACAGGCTGGAAGCGGCGCTCCAGAGCGGCGTCCTTTTCAATATACTGCCGGTACTCGTTGAGGGTCGTGGCGCCGATACAGTGCAGCTCTCCCCGAGCCAGCATGGGCTTGAGGAGATTGCCCGCATCCATGGAGCCCTCCGTCTTGCCCGCCCCTACGATGGTGTGCAGCTCGTCGATAAAGAGGATGATACGCCCCTCGGACTTCTTCACCTCGTTGAGGACGGCCTTCAGCCGCTCCTCAAACTCGCCCCGGTACTTGGCCCCGGCGATGAGGCTGCCCATATCCAGGGAGAAGATGGTCTTGTCCTTCAAACTGTTGGGCACGTCTCCCTTCACGATCCGCTGGGCCAGTCCCTCGGCAATGGCGGTCTTACCCACGCCGGGCTCCCCGATAAGGACGGGATTGTTTTTGCTCTTGCGGGAGAGGATGCGGATGACATTGCGGATCTCGTCGTCCCGGCCGATGACCGGGTCCAGCTTGTTCTGGCGGGCCCGCTCCACCAAGTCGGTGCCGTACTTCTTCAGGGCGTCATAGGTCTCCTCAGGGTTGTCACTGGTGACCCGCTGGTTGCCCCGGACAGAGGTCAGGGCCTGCATCACTTTTTCCCGGGTGACGTTGTAGGTGCGGAACAGCTCCTTCAGGGCGCTGTTGGCACTGTCCAGCAGGCCCAGCAGGATGTGCTCCACAGAGATATACTCATCCTTCATGGACGCCGCGGCGGACTCGGCGGATTTCAGGGCACGGTCCACGTCCTGAGCCACATAGACCTTGTCCGCCTCCCGGCCTCCACCGGAGACCCGGGGCAGCTTCTCCACCTCGTGCTGGACGGCGGCCTGGAAGCTGGGGAGGGTCAGGCCCATATTGGTGAGCAGCTGGGGGATCAGCCCCTCGCCGTCCTGGACCAGCGCCATGAGCAGATGGGCCTGCTCGATCTGCTGGTGCCCGTACTCCAGGGCGATGTCTTGGGCGCCCTGAATGGCGGCCAGCGATTTCTGGGTAAATTGATTCATATTCATAAAAGGAACACCTCCTAGATCCGATCTATATTGATTCTTAAACTTTAGCACTCAATAAACTTAACTGCTAAAATTAGTATAGAGCCATTGGACAAGATTTGCAAGTCTTTTTTCAAGTTTCCATACTTTTGTGTGCTGCGTCCTACAGGGGCACACAAACTGAAAATTGAGTTTGGGAAGAAACGCGATTTGGAAAAGAGTCAGGGGGGGGGGGGGGGGCCGGGGGGGGGGGGGGGGGGGGGGGGGGCCCCTCTACACTCTGACGCCCCAGTTTCAGGGGGCGCTGGTGGTCTGTCCCGGC